>JBFWJB010000012.1:0-20021 GCA_050253435.1 Rhodospirillaceae bacterium | reverse complement strand
GCCCTGGTGCTCGAACTGGGCGGAGGAGCCGGTGTTGCTGGAGGCGAAATCGCCCATCAGGCCGGAATCGCCGCGCCAGAACTGCCGCACCTTGTTGCGGTAGATGTCGTTCCACTCCGACCAGCCGGGGGGGAACTGCCCGAGCTGATAGCCGTTGGGGCCGAGGTCCCAGGGTTCGGCGATCATCTTGATCTTGGAGAGCACCGGGTCCTGGCGCACCGCGGCGAGGAAGGGACTCTCCTGCGAATAGGCGTCCGGCGCGCGGGCCAGCGTGGTGGCGAGGTCGAAGCGGAAGCCGTCCACCTGCATCACCTCGACCCAGTAGCGCAGGGAGTCCATCACCATCTGCAGCACGCGCGGGTGCTGCAGGTTGAGGGTGTTGCCGCAGCCGGTGAAATCCGTGTAGTAGCGCCTGTCGTCGCGGTTGAGGCGGTAGTAGCTGGCGTTGTCGATGCCGCGGAAGGAAAGCGTCGGGCCGAGGTGATTGCCCTCGCCCGAGTGGTTGAACACCACGTCGAGAATCACCTGGATGCCTGCGTCATGCAGCAGGTTCACCATGGTGCGGAACTCGGCGATGTTGCGGCCGGAGAGATAGCGCGGCGACGGCGCGAAGAAGTTGAACGGGTTGTAGCCCCAGTAGTTGGAGAGGCCGCGTTCCACCAGGTGCTGTTCGTCGGCGCAGGGGTGGATCGGCAGAAGTTCGACGACGTTGACGCCGAGCGACTTCAGGTGCGCGACGATCGGCGCGGAGCCTAAGCCTGCGAAGGTGCCGCGGCGCGGCAGCGGCAGGTTGGGGTGGCGGATCGTCATGCCGCGCACGTGCAGTTCGTAGACCAGGGAATCCTGCCACGGCACGTCGGGCGCGGCGGTGAGGTGGCGGCCCTGCGGCGTCTCCACGACGATGCCCTTGGGCACGGTGCGGGCGTTGTCCTGGCGGTTGTAGGAGAGGTCGGCGCGCGGGTGGTCGAGGCGGTAGCCGTAGTTATTGCGGTGCCAGACGATTTCGCCCGACAAGGCCTTGGCGTAGGGGTCGACCAGCAGCTTGTTGGGGTTGAAGCGGTGCCCGGAGGAAGGCTCGTAGGGGCCGTAGACGCGGTAGCCGTAGAGCTGGCCGGGCTTCACCTCGGGGAGGAAGCCGTGCCACACCTGGTCGGTGTATTCCGGCAGGCTGATGCGCTCCACCTCCTTCTTGCCCGCGGCGTCGAACAGGCACAGCTCCACCGCCTCGGCGTTGACCGAGAAGAGGGCGAAGTTGGTGCCCTTGCCGTCCCATGTGGCGCCCAGGGGAGAGGGCCTGCCGGGCCAGACGACGCTTGCCATCTCAGCCCCCGTCTGCGTTGCCGGGCGCGAGGATCAGCGCGGCCAAGGGCGGCAGGGTGACGACGACGGAATAGGGCTGGCCGTGGGCGGGCGCCGCCTCCGCCGCGACGCCGCCGTTGTTGCCGACGTTGCCGCCGCCGTAGAGGGCGGAATCGGTGTTGATCGCCTCGACGTAGAAGCCGGGGCCGGGCACGCCGACGCGGTAGGCCTCGCGCACCACCGGGGTGAAGTTGATCACCACCACCGCCACCGCGCCGCTCTTCGGATCGCGGCGGAGATAGGCGAGCACGCTCTGTTCCGGGTTGCAGCTGTCGATCCAGGAAAAGCCCGCGGGCTCGAAGTCGGCGGTGAACAGGGCGGGGGTGCGGCGGTAGAGGGCGTTCAGGTCGCGCACCACGTCGCGCACGCCGGCGTGCAGCGGGTCCGCGCAGAGGTGCCAGTCGAGGCTCTTGTCGTGGTTCCACTCCGCCTCCTGGGCGAACTCGCCGCCCATGAACAGCAGCTTCTTGCCCGGGTGCGTCCACATGAAGGCGAAGTAGGCGCGCAGGTTGGCGAACTTCTGCCAGCGGTCGCCGGGCATGCGGCCGATCAGCGAGCCCTTGCCGTGCACCACCTCGTCGTGGGAGAGCGGCAGCACGAAGTTTTCGTGATAGGCGTAGAGCAGGCCGAAGGTGAGGTCGTTGTGGTGGTAGGCGCGGTGCACCGGGTCCTTGCCCATGTAGCGCAGGGTGTCGTGCATCCAGCCCATGTTCCACTTGAAGCCGAAGCCGAGGCCGCCGAGGTAGGTGGGCCGCGACACCATCGGCCAGGCGGTGGACTCCTCGGCGACGGTGAAGGCGCCGGGGTGCTCTTCGTAGACCACCTCGTTCAGCCGCTTGAGAAAGGCGATCGCCTCCAGGTTCTCGTGGCCGCCGAAGGCGTTGGGAATCCACTGGCCGTCGTTGCGGCTGTAGTTGAGGTAGAGCATCGAGGCCACCGCATCGACGCGAAGGCCGTCGATGTGGAAGTCCTCCAGCCAGAACAGCGCATTGGCGATGAGGAAGTTGCGCACCTCGGCGCGGCCGAAGTTGTAGATCAGGGTGCCCCAGTCCATATGGCGGCCCTGGCGCGGGTCGGCGTGCTCGTAGAGGTGGGTGCCGTCGAACATCGCCAGGCCGTGCGCATCGTCGGGGAAGTGGCCGGGCACCCAGTCGAGGATCACCCCGATGCCCGCGCTGTGGCAGGCGTCGACGAAGGCGCGGAAGTCGTCCGGCCCGCCGAAGCGGCTGGTCGGCGCGAACAGGCCGATCGGCTGATACCCCCAGGAGCCGTCGAAGGGGTATTCGTTGACCGGCAACAGCTCGATGTGGGTGAAGCCCAGCTCGCGCACGTAGGGGACCAGGCGCTCCGCCATCTCGCGGTAGGTGAGGTAGCGGTTGCCCTCCTCCGGGCAGCGCTGCCACGAGCCGAGGTGCGCCTCGTAGATCGCCATCGGCGCGTCGTGCGCGTTGGCGGCCTTGCGGTTGGCCATCCACTCCGCATCGCCCCACGCGTAGACGCCGCGGCGGGTCACCCGGCTCGCGGTCTTGGGCGGGGTCTCGCAGGCGAAGGCGAGGGGATCGGCCTTGAGCGGCAGGAGCTTGCCGTTGGGGCCGAGCAGCTCGAACTTGTAGACCGTGCCCTCGCCGAGACCGGGGAGGAAGATCTCCCACACGCCGCAGCCGGGGTGCATGCGCATCGGGTGGCGGCGGCCGTCCCAGGCGTTGAAGTCGCCGACGACGCTGACGCGCCGCGCGTTGGGTGCCCACACCGCGAAGGTGACGCCCGCGACCCCCTCCACCACCGCCGGGTGCGCACCCAGCTTGTCGAACAGGCGGCGGTGGCGGCCCTCGGCCATGAGGTGGCGGTCGAGGTCGCCGAGGCTGGCGGGAAAGCGGTAGGGGTCGTCGATCTCCCAGGAGGCTTCGCCCGCGAACAGGCGCAGGCGGTAAGGGGTCTCCAGCGCCGCCGGGGCGGGCAGGAACGCGGTGAAGCCGCCCTTGCCGCAACTCTCCATCTGGGCGAGCGGCGCGCCGTCGGGTGCAATCACGAGGGCGCGCTCCGCATCGGGCAGAAAGGCGCGGACGATCACGCCGCCGTCAGCGGCGTGCGGCCCCAGAAATCCGAACGGATCGTTGTGGGTGGCGTGAAATATCCGGGCGAAACCGGCGGATTCGCCGGGGTTGCGGGGATTTCCCATGTCCATCCTTACATGCTGGGCGTGGCCGTTCGCGCCGGGTGCGGGCCTCCGCGCACCGGGGCGGAGGCGCCGTGCGGGTGAGAGTCTATTTCGCCGGGGTCTTGGGCTTTGCGGCGGCCTTGGGTTTCGCGGCGGCTTTGGCCGGAGCCTTCGGCTTGGCCGGAGCTTTCGGCTTTGCGGCAGTCTTCGGCTTTGCGGCAGTTTTCGGCGTGGCGGGCTCCGGCGCAGCGCCCAGGATTTCGCGCTCTGCCTGCAACCAGAAGTCCATGTCCTTGCCGGGCTCGCAGCCGTGCTCCTGCCACAAGGCATAGGCCCGGTTGCGGATCTTGAGTTCGGTGTGTTCGGTCATGGCGGGCTGATCCTTGTCTGGAATGGATAAACCAAAACACTCTGGTGCGCCCAGGAGATCCCCCTCAAAACCCCCGTCGTCCCGGAAGGCGCCGCCACGGGCGGGGGTTAACCCCCGCCCGCTCCGCAATCATCCGTCGTGCGCGGAAAAAAATCCAGTCGTTCCTGCCCGCAGCGGTTTATCGCGGAGGATCAGGTGATGACGTCCGGCGCCTCGCGTCCGGTTCGCGCGGCAAGCCCGGCGATTTCCCGCGACAGGCCTATGAGGTCGGCCAGCGCCGCCTGGGTCTCCTGTCCCTGGGCCTTGGGGTCGGATTCGAAACGCTCCAGGTAGACTCGCAGGGTGGCGCCGCTGGTGCCGGTGCCCGACAGGCGGTAGACGATGCGCGCGCCGTCGTCGAAGACGACGCGGACGCCCTGGCCCGAGGTCTCCTCGCCGTTCACCGGGTCGGTGTAGGCGAAGTCGTCGTGCAGGGCGACGGTGCGCCCGCCGAAGGTCTTGCCTTTGAGGCGGGCGGCGCGCAGGTCCTTCATCAGCTTGGCCGCGGCGTCGGCGTCCAGACCTTCGTAGTCGTGGCGGGAGTAGTAGTCGCGGCCGTATTCCGCCCAATGCGCGGCGAGGATATCCGCCACCGGGCGGCGGGTCTTGGCGAGGATGTTGAGCCAGTAGAGCACCGCCCACAGGCCGTCCTTCTCGCGCACGTGGTCGGAGCCGGTGCCGAAGCTTTCCTCGCCGCAGAAGGTGGCCTTGCCCGCATCCAGCAGGCTGCCGAAGAACTTCCACCCCGTCGGGGTCTCGAAGCACGGCACGCCGAGCGCCGCGGCCACGCGGTCGGCGGCGCGGCTGGTCGGCATCGAGCGCGCGATGCCCGCGACCCGCCCGGCGTAGCCCGGCACCAGATGCGCCTGCGCGGCGATGATCGCCAGGCTGTCGCTCGGGGTGACGTAGGCGTTGGCGCCGAGGATCATGTTGCGGTCGCCGTCGCCGTCGGAGGCTGCGCCGAAGGAGAGGGCATTCGGCCCCTGCATCGCGGCGCAGAGGTCCGCGGCGTAGACCGGGTTGGGGTCGGGGTGGAGGCCGCCGAAGTCGGGCAGCGGCGCGCCGTTGACCACGGTGCCCGCGGGTGCGCCCAGGCGGTCTTCGAGAATCGCCTTGGCGTAGGGGCCGGTCACCGCGTTCATCGCGTCGAAGCGCATGCGGAAGCCCGGCGACTTCAGAAGGTCGGAAATCGCGTCGAAATCGAACAGGCGCTCCATCAGGGCGGCGTAGTCGGCCACCGGGTCCACCACCTCCACCGAGGTGGAGTTGAGGCGGCAGGAACCGATGCGCCCGAGGTCGCAGTGCGGCGCCGCGACGATGCGGAAGCGGCTGATCGTGCGGCTCGCCGCGAAGATCGTCTCGGTGAGGGATTCCGGCGCCGGGCCGCCGTTGCCGATGTTGTACTTGATGCCGAAGTCGCCGTGCGCGCCGCCGGGGTTGTGGCTGGCCGACAGCACGAAGCCGCCGTAGGCCGCATGCTTGCGGATCAGGCAGGAAACCGCGGGCGTGGACAACAGCCCGCCCTTGCCCACCAGCATGCGGGCGATGCCGTTGGCGCAGGCCATGCGCAGGATGATCTGCACCGCCTCGGCGTTGAAGAAGCGGCCGTCGCCGCCGATCACCAGGGTCTTGCCCTCGTGGTCGGGCAAGGAGTCGAAGACCGCCTGGATGAAGTTTTCCAGGTAGCGCGGCTGCTGGAACACCGAAACCGGTTTTCGCAGGCCGGAAGTGCCCGGCTTCTGGTCCGGGAAAGGCGTGGTCGGAATTACCGTCGGAACGCGGCTCTCGTGCATGAAACCCCCCTTTCAGCCCCCGTTTGGGTGGAGCCATTTTAAGTGAGGATACTGGATTCGCAGGCGTCCGTCCATGCCGCCCCGGCGTGGCGTCTCAACCCAGGCGCGCAGCGGCGGCGGCCCCGGCGGCGCGGCCGAGGGAAAGACAGGCGGTGAGCAGATAGCCGCCGGTGGGGGCCTCCCAGTCGAGCATTTCGCCGGCGCAGAAGACGCCGGGGAGCGCGGTGAGCATCAGGCCCGCGTCCACCTCGGTCAGCGCCACGCCGCCCGCGGAGCTGATCGCCTCCGCCAGCGGGCGTGGGCGCAGGCAGGCGAGCGGCAGCGCCTTGGCGAGGCGCGCCAGCGCGGCCGGGGAGAGCGCCGCGGCGTCGGGGCGGATTTCGCGCACCAGCGCGCCGCGCACGCCGCCGAGGCCGCAGCGCGCGAGGTGGGTGGAGAAGGATTTGCCGCCGCGCGGCGCGGCAAGCGCGCGGGCGAGCGCCGCCTCGCCGCGGTCGGGTGCGAGGTCGAGGCTGAGCACGGCATGGCCTTCCGCCGCGATGGCGTCGCGCAGCGGCGCGGAAAGGGCATAGACCGCGCCGCCCTCGATGCCGGTGGCGGTGATCACCGCGGTGCCGCGCAGGCCCTGCCCAGAGCAGGAGAAGGTCGCGGTCGGGAGAGGCGTTCCGGCGAACTTGTCGCGGAAGGGGCCGCTCCAGGCGACGTCGAAGCCGCAGTTGGCGGGCCGCCACGGCGCGAGCGCGACGCCGCGCGCGGCGAGCAGGCCGGTCCAGGAGCCGTCGCCGCCGAGGCGCGGCCAGCTCGCGCCGCCGAGGGCCAGAACCAGGGCGTCCGCCGCCCGGCGAACCGGGCCTTCGGGTGTGGCGAAGGCGGGCGCGCCGGTTTCGTCCCATCCGGTCCAGCGGCAGCGCGGGGAGAACGCCACGCCCCGCGCGGCCAGCCGCGCGAGCCAGGCGCGCAAGAGCGGCGCGGCCTTCATCGCGCGGGGGAAGACGCGGTGCGAACTTCCGGTGAAGGTGTCCGCCCCCAGGCCGTCGGCCCAGGCGCGCACCTCGGCCGGGCCGAAGGCGGCAAGGTAGGGGGCGATCCACGCCCGCGCCGCGCCGTAATGGCCGAGGAAGCTTTCGAAATCCTCGTCGCGGGTGAGGTTGAGGCCGCCGATCCCGGCGCGCAGGAACTTGCGCCCCGGGGTCGGCATCGCCTCGCACACGGTGACCGCCGCCCCCGCCGCGGCGAGGGTTTCGGCGGCCATCAGTCCGGCGGGGCCGCCGCCGACGATGAGGGCGTGACGGGTCATTCTGCCGGTGCGGCCTCCGTCCGGCGGACCGGCAGCAGGCGCAGCCACGCGAAGCCGAGCACGGCGGAGGCGAAGCTGCCGCCGAGCACGCCCATGCGCACCGCGTTGGCGTGCGCCGGGTCGGCGAAGGCGAGCATGCCGATGAACAGGCTCATGGTGAAGCCGATGCCGGTGATCAGCGAGACGCCGTACATGGCGCGCCAGGTCACCCCCTCCGGCAGTCCGGCGAGGCCGGTGCGCACCGCCAGCCACGAGGCGCCCATCACCCCCACCTGCTTGCCGAAGAAGAGGCCGAGGCCGATGCCGAGGGTGAGCGGCGACAGCAGGTCGGAAAGCCCGATCCCGGCGAGCGGCACCCCGGCGTTGGCGAAGGCGAACACCGGCATGATGAAGAAGTTGACCCAGCCGTGCAGGCAGTGCTCCAGGCGTTCGAGGGGGGAGGGATCGTCCGGCCCGTGGCCGCGCGCCGGAATCGCCAGCGCGACGACGACGCCCGCCAGCGTCGCGTGCACGCCGGATTTCAGCACCGCCACCCACAGCACCGCGCCGATCAGCGCGTAGGGGGTGAGGCGGGCGACGTGCAGGCGGTTCAAGGCGACGAGCAGCACGATGCACGCCGCAGCGATGGACAGCGCCACGGCGGAGAGATCGGCGGTGTAGAACAGCGCGATGATGACGATCGCGCCCAAGTCGTCGATCACTGCGAGCGCCATCAGGAATATCTTCAGCCCCGGCGGCACCCGCGGCCCGAGGAGGGCGAGCACGCCGATGGCGAAGGCGATGTCGGTGGCCGTGGGAATCGCCCAGCCCGCCAGGTTTTCCGGCGCGCCCAGGTTGAACAGGACGAACACCAGGGCGGGTGCGGCCATGCCGCCCACCGCGGCGATCACGGGCAACGCCGCGCGCCGCGGCGAGGAGAGGCGGCCGACCAGGATCTCCCGCTTGATTTCCAGCCCGACGAGGACGAAGAACAGCGCCATCAGGCCGTCGTTGATCCACAGCAGCAGCGGCTTGTCCAGACCGGCGGACCCCAGCCGTATGGAAAACGGCGTGGAGAGCAGCGCGTCGTAGAGCGGCGCAAAGGCGGAATTGTCGAGGAAGATGGCCAGCGCGGCGGCAAGCAGCAGCAACAGGCCCCCGGCGGCGTCGGGGTCGAGGGAGAAAATACGGCGGGACATGGCGGCGGTCCTTTTGGGGGTGAGGGAAAGGGCACGCGTCACGGGTGCGGCGGGGAAAAAACGGTGCCTTCCATATAGGGGAAAGCCCCGGTTTTTTTCCAGGGGATTCGGCAGGTCAGGAGGCGCGGCAGCGCCGCCGCGGGCGGAGGCGGGCGAGAAGCTCCCTGGGCAGCGACAGCGAGGCGACGCCGCCGATGGTCACCGCGAAGCCCGCGATCTGGATCGCCGAGAGGGTCTCGCCGAGGATCGCCCAGGCGGCGACGGCGGTGACCACCGGGCCGGACAGGGTGAGCAGCGAGGCGCGCACCGCGCCGACGCGGCGGATGCCCTCGAACAGCAGGAAGAACGGAATCACCGTGCAGACGATGGCGTTGACCACGCCCCAGACCACGCCCTCGGGCGGAAAGGTGAGCGCCTCGAAGCCCGGCGTGACGCCGATCAGGGTGACCATCGCGGCCAGCGTGATGGTGTTGGAGGAGGCGGTGAAGCGCGCCGAGCCGATCTCCTTCATGATCCGCTGGCTGGCGGTGAGGTAGATCGCATAGGTGATGGCGGAGGCGAACGCCCAGCACATGCCGTGCACCTGCGTCGGCGTGAGCGCGGCGAACCCCTTGGGCAGCGCCACCATCGCCACCCCGGCATAGGTGACGGCGAAGGTGAGGACATCGCGCAGGCGCGGCGGGCGGCGCTCCAGCGCCGCGTTGAGCAGGATCACCACCACCGGGAAGGTGAACAGCACCAGGCGCGAGGTGCCCGCCGGGATCAGCGAGATCGCGGTGAGATCGGTGTAGGCGGCGAGAAAGAAAGCGAGCCCGGTCATGCAGCTTTTCAGCCACTGCGCGCGGGTGAGGCCGAGGCCGCCCTTCACCAGCCAGCGCGCCCCCAGCCAGAACAGCGGCACCGCCACGGCGAAGCGGATCACCAGGAAGGCGGAAACCCCCATGCCGGTGGCGTAGGCGAGCTTGGCGACGATGCCCTTGAAGGAGAACGCCAGGGTGGCGGCGAGAACCGCAGCCGTGGCGCCGGAGACGTCATCGTCATCGGTCGGCGACAGGAAAAACGACACGGATTGTATGCTCCCAACAACTACCGTTCCGATGTAGCGCGTTTTCCGCTATCCATCGATGCATAATTCGTTTTATCAGATATCAGGAAAACTGATATCGGAGCCGCCCATGGACCTCCGCCAGCTGCGCAGCTTCGTGCACGTCGTGGAAACCGGCAGCCTCAGCCGCGCCGCGGCGCGGGTGCACCTCTCCCAGCCCGCCCTGACGCGGCAGATCCGCCTGCTGGAAGAGGAGGTGGGCTCCGTTCTCTTGCTGCGCACCGGGCGCGGCGTGCGGCCTACCCCGGCGGGGCTGGAACTGGAGACCCGGGCGCGCCGCCTGCTCGCCGATTTCGAGGCGCTGCGCGCCGACATGCTGGCGCGCATCGCCGAGGTCTCGGGCACCGTGCGCCTGGCCTTCGCGCCGAGCATCGGCGCGGCCTACGGCGGTGCGATTCTGCAGCGCTTCCTCGCGGTGCACCCGGCGGTGAAGGTGGAGGCGATCACCGTGTTGAGCGTCACCGCGCGCGATGCCCTGCTGCGCGGACGCCTCGACCTCGGGGTGATCTTTCCCGACATGACCGCGCCGAGCCTGCGCACCGAGCCTCTATGGTCCGAAACCCTCTCCTTCGTCGCGCCCAACCGCCCGCCGTGGAGCGGGCGCAACGAGATCACCCTCGCCGAGGCGCTGGAGCAGCCCCTGGTGCTGCCCTCCGCCGGGCACGGCCTGCGCGCCGCGGTGGAAAACGTGGCGGCGGCGCGCGGACTCTCCGTCCATGTGCCGGTGGAGCTCGCCTCGATGAACCTGCAGCTCGACCTGGTGGCGCGCGGCATGGGCTGCTCGGTGTTTCCGCGCCCCGCCTGCCACCTCGGCGAGGCCGCGGGCGCGCTCAAGGTGCTGCGTTTCTCCGACGTGGAAATCCGCCGCCAGGCGGTGCTCGCCTGGGCGCGCGACTATCCGCTCTCCCGCGCCGCCCTGGCCCTTGCCGACGTGGTGCGCGGCTGGGCCGACTGGCTCCCCGGCGCGGGGTTGAAAACTTAAAACTTCGCGGAGGGTCGCGGACCCTCCGCACCTCCCATAACTTTTGGTTTTTGCGCGCAGCGCCATAGAGCCATCACGCGGCGTGACGGTTGATAGCCGCTGCGCGGCGAAAAACGGTATGAGGGGTGCGGGGAGACCGAGTCTCCCCGCGAAGTTTTTTCTTTTGCGGGGCTTAGACGGAACCGTGTTCGCCTGGGAAGGCGGGGATATCCGGCTCGGTCAGGTGCCAGGGCGGTGCGGAGCGCATCCAGATGTGGAGGCGGCGTTTGAATGCCGCGGGGTCGTCGAAGCTGCCCGCCATGACGAACAGCAGGTCGGGGCTGCTTTCGCTGCCGGAGAACAGCGGCGTACCGCACACCGGGCAGAAGGCGCGCCAGATCGCGGCTCCGGAATCGGCGGTGGAACGGTAGACGGTTTCCGCGCCCGAGAGCTTGGTGAAGGCATTGCGCGGCACCGCCGCGAAGTCGGCCTCCGCACCGCCGCTGATGTACTGGCAGTCGCGGCAGTGGCAGGCGACGCCGGAGAGCGGATCGGCATCGATGCGGAAGCGCACCGCGCCGCACAGGCAGCCTCCGGTCCATGTGGGCATCGCGGTTCCTCCTCGGTTGGGGGCGTGCGGTCAGGCGGCGCCCGGGTTGCCGGGGAAGGCGGGGAGCTCCGGCTCCATCAGGTGCCAGGCAGGCGCGGAGGCGGTCCAGATGTGGAGCTGCCGTTTGAACGCCGCCGGGTCGTCGAAGCTGCCCGCGCGGATGAACAGCAACTCGGGTTTGCTCGCGCTGCCGGAAAACAGCGGCGTGCCGCACACCGGGCAGAACGACCGCCAGACCGCCGCGCCGGACGCGGCGGTGGAGCGGTAGACGGTTTCCTCTCCGGAGAGCTTGGTGAATGCGGCGCGCGGCACCACCGCGATGTCGGCCTCCGCACCGCCGGAGACGTATTGGCAGTCGCGGCAGTGGCAGGCGACGCCGGAGAGCGGATCGGCATCGATGCGGAAGCGCATCGCGCCGCACAGGCAGCCTCCGGTCCAGGCGGGCATGGCGTTCCCTCCCTCAGTGGATCAGGCAGTAGCGGTCGGCCATGATGCGCCGCAGGATCGGCGTGATGATCAGTTCCATGGCGAGGCGTGTCTTGCCGCCGGGCACCACGATGGTGTTGCGCCGGGTCATCCACGAGCCGTTGAGCATTTGCAACAGGTAGGGGAAATCGACGCGGATGAGGTCCGGCTGGCGGAAGCGGATCACCGTCAGGGTTTCGTCGCTGTCCGGAATGTCGCGGGCGATCAGCGGATTCGAGGTATCGACGATCGGCACCCGCTGGAAGTTGATGTCGGTGAGTTCGAACTGCGGGACGACGTAGCGCACGTAGTCGTCCATGCGGCGCAGGATGGTGTCCACCACCGCCTCCTCGGAATAGCCGCGGATGCAGGTGTCGCGGTGGATCTTCTGAATCCATTCGAGGTTGATCACCGGGGCCACGCCGACCTTGAGATCGACGTACTGGGTGAAGTCGATACCGTTGGTGCGCAGGCAGCCGTGCAGGCCCTCGTAGAGCAGCACCTCGGTATCCGGCGTCACCTCGACCCAGGGGGAGAAGTCGCCCGCTTTCAGCCCGGCGTCGGCGAAGGGCCGGGACTCGCGCTCGTTGTGGAGGTAGCGGCGGTAGCGTCCTTTGCCCTCTTTCGCATAGTCGGAGAACAGGGCCTCGAGCTCCGGCCAGAGGTTGCCGTGCGGGCCGAAGTGGCTGATGCGCTTGCCCTCGGCGTCCGCCTCGCGGATGCGTTTGCGCATCTCGGCGCGGGTGTAGCGGTGGAAGCCGTCGCCCTCGACGATCGTCGCGGTGATGCTCTCGCGGCGGAACATGTGCTCGAAAGCCTCGCGCACCGTGCTGGTCCCCGCGCCCGAGGACCCGGTGACGGCGATGATCGGAAATCTGCGCGACATGATCTTTGCCTTCCTGCTGCCTACCCGGCGAGGACCTCCCTCCAGCCGGGATAAAGGGCGTCCGCGTCTCCGGGGAATGAGGCGAAAGCGCGGGCAAGCTCGCGGTGACTGAGCGCATAGCGTACCGGATCGACCCCCTCACGCCAGGCCCCCACCGCCTGCCGCAGCGACCGGGCCCCGGCGGCAGGTCCGTCGAGGTGCCCGAACACCCCGCCGCCGCAGGTCTGAATCACGTTGGCATGTCCCAAACTGGCGAAAAAAACCGGTAAACGCAAGGCGTTCATGCCGCCGGAGATGATTGGGGTGGTCGCTTTCATGCCGCCCCACTCCTGCCGGAAGAACGGCCCCTCGGCTTCCGGCTGATCCAGCATCATCGCCGTGGCGCGGTCCGCGGGGGCGCCTTCCATCTTGCCGACGCCGAAGGTGCCGATGTGAATCCCCGAGGCTCCGGCCATGCGCGCGAGCTTGGACAGCACCAGCGCGGTGTAGCCGCGCTGCGATTGCGGCGAGGTGATCGCCCCGTGTCCGGCGCGGTGATAGTGCAGGAACTGGCCGGGAAAATTGCGGCGCACGCAGGTCACCGCCGTCGGCCCGGCGAGGAATCCGTCCACCAGGAAGGCGATGTGGGAAGCGTTCTCTCCGAAGATTTTCAAGACCGCCTCGCCGCGCGCGACGATCTCCGCCGGGTCGTCGGCGGTGACGTTGGCGGAGAAGAGCTTGGCCTCGCCGGTGTCGTCCTGGGCGCGGGCCATGGCGTCGGCCACCGCGCGCATCGTCTCCAGCATCGGCGCGAAGGGTTGGTTGCCCTGCGGCTCGTCGTTTTTCACGAAGTCGCCGGAAAGCCAGAAGGCGTGGCACGCCTCGGCGAAGAGCTGCGGCCTTAAGCCCAGCTTCGGCTTGACGATGGTGCCGATCACCGGTTCCGCATCGTCCGCCGGGCGGCGCAGCACGCGGCGCATGTCGTCGATGTTCGCCGCCGGGCCGTCGAACAGCGCGAGGTAGCCGGGCGGGGCGTAGAAATCCAGCAGCTTGGCGTAGGCGATGTCGCCCATGCCCTGATTGTTGCCGACGAGAAGGGTGAGCAGCGAGGAGAGGATCGCCTTGCCGTCTGTGATGTTGCGGTCGAACAGATCGAGCGGGAAGGCGAGCTTGATGATCCCCGCGTCCGCATCCGCCGCGTAGACCAGCGCATCGACGCCGCGGGTGAAATCGTCGGTGGTGCCGACCTCCACATTGGTGCCGGTGGAGGACTCCGCCGCGAAGTGCGCCGCCGCCGCCAGATAGTCCCCGCTCTTCGGCCGCATCGCATAGGCGGCGAGAACGTGCCGCCCGCCGGCGGTCAGCTCGGTTTCGGGGATGTCGAGGGCCGCGTAACGCGACGATTGGTCCATAGAGCGCTTCTCCGCGCGAGGGTGGGGGAGGCAAAGAGGGTAGGCGAGTGCGCGGGTTTCGGCAAGCCTCCCGCGTGGAATAGGGGTTGCTTTCACCGCGCGAGTCCGTAGAGTCTCGCCGCGAAAGTCCACCACGCGGAGGGCCCGATGGCCGCCTACCAATACATCTATGTGATGAAGCACCTGACCAAGGTCTACCCCGGCGGAAAGGAGATCATGAAGGGCCTGTCCCTGTCGTTCTTCCCCGGCGCGAAGATCGGCGTGCTGGGTCCCAACGGCGCGGGCAAGTCCACTCTTTTGAAGATCATGGCCGGCATCGACACCGAGTTCGGCGGCGAGGCATGGTCCGCCGAGGGCGCTAAGGTCGGCTACCTGGAGCAGGAGCCGCAACTCGACCCGGAAAAGGACGTGCTGGGCAACGTGATGGACGGCGTGGCCGAGGTGAAGGGCCTTTTGGACCGCTTCGAGGCGGTCTCCGCCCGCTTTGCCGAGGAAATGACCGACGACGAGATGAACGATCTCATCGCCGAGCAGGCGGAGCTGCAGGAGAAGATCGACGCCGCCAATGCCTGGGATTTGCAGCGCACCGTGGAGATCGCCATGGACGCCCTGCGCTGCCCGCCGGCTGATGCCGACGTTTCCGTGCTCTCCGGCGGCGAGCGCCGCCGCGTCGCGCTGTGCCGCCTCTTGCTCGCCAAGCCCGACCTGCTGCTTCTCGACGAGCCGACCAACCACCTGGATGCGGAGTCGGTGCAGTGGCTGGAACAGCACCTGCGCGACTACGCCGGCACCGTGGTGGTGGTCACCCACGACCGCTACTTCCTCGACAACGTCACCGGCTGGATTCTCGAACTCGACCGCGGCCAGGGCATCCCCTACGAGGGAAACTACACCTCGTGGCTGGAGCAGAAGCAGAAGCGCCTGGAGCAGGAAGCCCGCGAGGAAGGCGCGCGCCAGCGCACCATCCGCCAGGAGCTGGAATGGATCCGCCAGTCGCCGAAGGCGCGGCAGGCCAAGTCCAAGGCGCGTATCTCCGCCTTCGACGACCTGGTCGAACGCGCCGCCAAGCGCGGCCTCGACGAGGCGCAGATCGTCATTCCGCCGGGCCCGCGCCTCGGCAGCCTGGTGATCGAGGCGGAAGGCCTCGGCAAGGGCTACGGCGACCGCCTGCTGTTCGAAGACCTTTCCTTCAAGCTGCCGCCCGGCGGCATCGTCGGGGTGATCGGCGCCAACGGCGCGGGCAAGTCCACGATGTTCCGCCTGATCACCGGCCAGGAAAAGCCGGACGCCGGAACGTTCCGCGTCGGCGACACGGTGAAGCTCGGCTACGTCGATCAGTCGCGCGATTCGCTCAATGCCAACAAGACGGTGTGGGAGGAAATCTCCGACGGCGAGGCGGAGGTCAACCTCGGCTCCCGCAAGATGCCCTCGCGCGCCTATGTCGGGCAGTTCAACTTCAAGGGCACCGACCAGCAGAAGAAGGTCGGCCAGCTCTCCGGCGGCGAACGCAACCGCGTCCACCTCGCCAAGATGCTGAAGTCCGGCGTCAACGTGCTGCTGCTCGACGAACCGACCAACGACCTCGACGTGGAAACCCTGCGCGCGCTGGAAGACGCGCTGGTGGATTTCCCCGGCTGCGCGGTGGTGATCTCCCACGACCGCTGGTTCCTCGACCGGCTCGCCACCCATATCCTCGCCTTCGAGGGCGACAGCCACGTCGAATGGTTCGAAGGCAACTTCCAGGACTACGAGGCCGACAAACGCCGCCGCCTCGGCGCGGACGCCGACCAGCCGCACCGCCTGAAGTTCAAACCCCTGACGCGGGGATAGAACCAGGTCAGGGGCGCCGCCCCTGAACCCCGCCGGAGGGCCTTGGGCCCTCCGGACCTCCCCTAAGTTGTTCGCCGCGCAGCGGCAATAAATCCCAGTGCATCGGCAACAGGGGTTGATCGCGCTACGCGCAAAAACCAAAAGTTATGGGGGAGTGGGGGGACCGAGTCCCCCCGCAACGGTTTGCCCTGGTTTTACTGCTTCGGCAGCGGTTCCGGGGTTTTGCCGGCGCGCAGATCGGTGCGCATTTTTTCCAGCGAGGCCATCAGGCCGGGCAGGCCGCCTTCGCGTTTCATCACCGAGACGTACTGCTTGCGGGTATTGATCAGCATCGAGTTGGCCTCGATCACCACGTCGATCAGCTTGATCTGGTTGCCCGGGCGTTCCTGCACCCGCCAGACGATCGGGATCGGCTTGCCGTCGGTGGTGGCGACCTGGCTTTCGACGAAGACGTCGGATTTGTCGGCGTAGGCGCCGGTGACCTGAATCTTGATGTTCTTGTATTCCTCGAGGTGGGAGATCCAGGTGAGGATGGAGACGTCCTCGAACAGGTCGATGAACTGGGTCTTCTGTTCCGGTGAGGCGGAGCGCCATTCGCGGCCGATGACGAAGGCGGCGATGCCGGGGATGTCGGCGGCTTCGACGAAGAGCTTGCGCATGCGCTCTTCCTTCTGCGCCTGCGGAATCGGCGCGCCGATCACGTCGTTGACCGCGGTATCCACCAGTTTGGTAACGAAGCGGGTGGCGTCGTCGGTGGAGAGCGCCTGCGCCGGGGCGGAGAACAGCAACAGAAAAGCGCAGGCCAGCCCCTGGACCGCAAGGGCGGCGCGGTGGCGAAGATGGGTCATCGACGAGTCCTCACGTCTTGCGGAAAAGCTGTCACGACTGCGGCGTGAAGCTGAAACGGTAGCCTTCGCCCTCGCCGGGACGGTCGGCGGAGGAGCGGTTCATGATGTCGAGCATGCGCTGCTGCCGCACGAAATCGCGCACCGCGACGTAGAAGTCCACCGAGGTGCGTTCCAGTTCTTCCAGCGGGTCGAGCAGGGGCACGCGGTTGTCGATCACGGTCATGCCGAAGCGGGTCCACATCAGCGGTTCCGCGAGGTCCCAGCCGGAGCTCATGCCCATCCAGAACAGCGGATCGGAGGCGACATCGACGATGCCGCCGATGCTGTCGCGCGGGTTCGACGAGCCGAGCAGCGGCCACACCACATAGGGGTTGCCGCCCACGCCCCACACCGCCAGGGTCTGGCCGAAGTCTTCCTTCTGGCGGGTGTCGCCGGTTTCCGCCGCAACGTCCATGAGGCCGCCGATGCCGGCGGTGGAGTTCACCACGAAGCGCTTGACGACGATCAGCGAGCGGTCGAAGTCGCCCTGCAGCAGGGTGTTGAGCAGGTCGATCGGGGTGCGCAGGTTGACCAGGAAGTTGTGGATGCCCTTCTGCAGCGGGTCCGGCGTGTAGTCGCGGTAGCCGCGGGCCACCGGCGCCAGGAACGCCTTGTCCAGTCCCATGTTGAAGGAGAACATCGCCCGGTTGAACGGTTCCATCGGGTCGTTGGCGTCATCCGGGGTGTCCGCGAAGGCGGGTGCGGAGGCCAGGGTGACGGAGCACAGAGAGGCCAAGGCAAGGCGGCGGAAACTGCTGCGGATGGTGGCGAAGCCGGGCATGTCGGTCTCTTATCTCTTGTGGCCGGAAGGGCGAAAACCAGCAAAAAACGGTCCGGAACGCGTGACCGAACGTCCTTTCCCATATCATATGGAGTGTCCGCGCGGCTAGTCCATTCGCTTGCATTGCCAGAGCTTTTTGCCTGGCTGTGGCAAAAATCGTACACCTGGAGACGGTGGGTGTGATGCACATCACACAGGGTCGTATTGACATATAAACATTCGTGTATATCTTCGAGGGAAGCCTCCGGAGAAAGCGCCCTATGTCCGCCGTTCTCACCTGTCTGAAAGCCCTTGCCGAACCGACGCGCCTGCGCCTGGCGCGGCTGTGTGCGCGCGACGACCTCACGGTTTCCGACCTCACCGCGCTGCTCGGCGGCAGCCAGCCGGGGATTTCCCGCCATCTCAAGCTGCTGGTGGAGGGCGGCGTGCTTGACCGCTTCCGCGAGGGGAGCTGGGTGTTCTATCGCCTGGCGCGGCGCGGCGCGGCCGCGCCGGTGGTGGAGGCGGTGCTGGACGCGCTGCCCGAGGACGACCCGGCGCTCGCCGCCGATCTCGCCCGCCTGAAGCGCCTGGAGGAGGTGCGCTCCGACCGGGCGCGGGGCTATTTCGCCGCGGTGGCGGCGGACTGGGACCGTCTGCGCGCGCTCCAGGCCGACGAGGCGGTGGTGGATGCGGCGATCCGCGAGATGGTGTGCGACCGCCCGGTGCGCGCCCTGTTGGACGTCGGCACCGGCACTGCCCACATGTTGACTCTGCTGGGGCCCGAAGCGGCGCATGGGCAGGGCATCGACCTGTCGCCCGAGATGCTGGCCCTGGCGCGGGAGAATCTCGCCGCTGCCGGGTTGCGCCACTGCCTGGTGCGGCAGGCCGACATGGAGCACCTGCCGGGGGACCTCGCGGACTTCGACATGGTGGTTTTCCACCAAGTGCTGCATTATGCCCGGCGGCCCGCCGCCGCGGTGGCCGAGGCGGCGCGAGTGCTCGCGCCCGGCGGCCGGGTGATGGTGGTGGACTTTCTGCCGCACGGGCTGGATGAACTGCGCACCGAGCACAATCACGCGCGGCTGGGCTTTCCGGCGGCGGAGGTGGAGTCCTGGTTTTCCGGCGCGGGGCTCGCGCCGGTGGCGGAGCGGCGCGTTCCCGGCGATCCGCTGACCGTCGGCATCTGGATGGGGGAGAAGAGGAGATGAGCGTGGGGAACGGCAAGGACATGATCGAAGAGGACAGCGGCCTGCCGATCGTCGCGGCGGCGCGCAATGCGGTGCGGGTGTCCTTCGAATTCTTCCCGCCGAAGACGGAGAAGATGGCGGAATCCCTGTGGGAGGCGGTGAAGCGCCTGGAGCCGCTGGCGCCGAGCTTCGTTTCCGTCACCTACGGCGCGGGCGGCTCGACGCGCGAGCGCACTCACGAAACCGTGGTGCGCATCGCCCGCGAGACCGCGATGAAGCCCGCCGCCCACCTCACCTGCGTCGCCGCGACGAAGGGCGAGATCGACGCGGTGGCCCGCGCCTACTGGCAGGCGGGCATCCGCCATGTGGTGGCGCTGCGCGGCGACCCGCCGGACGGCCAGTCCGAGTACGTGCCGCACCCCGGCGGCTATGCCTATGCCTCCGATCTGGTGAGCGGGCTGAAGCGTCTCGCCGACTTCGAAATCTCCGTCGCAGCCTACCCGGAGGGGCACCCGCAGTCGCCCTCGCTCGCCGCCGATATCGACAACCTCAAGCGCAAGATCGATGCGGGCGCGACGCGCGCGATTTCCCAGTACTTCTTCGGCGCGGACGTGTTCCGCCGCTTCCGCGACCGCGTCGCCGCGGCGGGAATTTCGATTCCGGTGGTGCCGGGGATTCTGCCGGTCACCAACTTCGCCCAGGTGGTGAAGTTCTCCGCCGCGTGCGGCGCCACCGTGCCCGGCTGGATGCACCGCGCCTTCGACGGCCTGGACGACGACCCGGATACCCGCCGTCTGGTCGCCGCGACGCTTGCCTACGAGCAGGTGCAGGCGCTGGAGGCGGACGGCATCCGCGACTTCCATTTCTATACCCTGAACCGCGCCGATCTCACCTTTGCGATCTGCCATCTGCTGGGGGTGCGCCCGGCGAAGTGACGCGCTGCGTCAGCCGCCCGCAAGAGGCGGCGCGCGGCGCTGGTTTGGCTCGAAAACCGAAAGACGAGGCCGATGAGTGAATTTCTGAATGCGCTGTCCGATCGCGTGCTTCTCTGCGACGGCGGCATGGGCAGCCTGGTGCAGGCCCTCGACCTCTCCGTGGAGGCCGACTTCATGGGGAAGGAGAACTGCACCGAGGCGCTGGTGCTGGCGCGCCCGGACGTGATCCGCGACATTCACGCGCAATATTATGCGGCGGGCGCGGACTGCGTGGAGACCGACACCTTCGGCGGCTCGCCGATCACCCTCGCCGAGTTCGATCTCGCCGACCGCGCGCACGAAATCAACAAGCGCGCCGTGGAGATCGCGCGCGAGGCGGCGGAAGGCTTCGCCGACGGGCGGCGGCGCTTCGTCCTCGGCGGAGTGGGGCCGGGCACCAAGCTGCCGAGCCTCGGCCACATCGGCTACGACTCCCTGGTTTCCGCCTACACCGTGCAGTGCGCCGGCCTGGTCGCGGGCGGCGCGGACGCCATCCTCATCGAGACCTGCCAGGACCCGCTGCAGATCAAGGCGGCGGTGAACGGCGCCAAGGCGGCGTTCGCCGCGGCGAACACCGTGCTGCCGATTCTGGTGCAGGTGACGGTGGAGACCACCGGCACCCTTCTCGTCGGTTCCGACATTGCCGCCGCGGCCACCGCGGTGCAGGCTCTCGGCGTCGATTCGTTCGGCCTCAACTGCGCCACCGGCCCGGCGGAGATGGCCAAGCACGTGAAGTGGATTTCCGAGAACTGGCCGGGGATGATCTCG
>JBFWJB010000011.1:0-20039 GCA_050253435.1 Rhodospirillaceae bacterium | reverse complement strand
GCCCGCGTATCCCTTCTTCCTTCCGATCCACAATGTCAAAGAACATAAATCCAGAACTTAACGCCCCGGAATTCCCCCCAACTCAATACGGCGATCATCCTTCCGATCACCGCCGCCTCGCGTCGGGAGGCCACCTTCTAAGCCCTCATACCAAACCCGTCAAACACTTTTTTGCAAAAGTTTCGACGCTTCGGAAAAAGCCGGGGAGAGCCACGCCGAAGGCGGCGCGGTCTTTACATGTGGGGGGAAAGGAACGCTGCGTCAAGCCTCAGACCGGCAGGGTTTCCACCTGCCGCGCCAGCACCGCCACCGCCGCGAGAACCCGGCTCTGGAAGTCGTCGTAGACCTGCGCCAGAGCCTGCGCCACCGCCTCTTCCCGGCCCGCCAGATCGACGAAAGCGCGATAGGCCGCCAACTGGTGGGAGAGCAGCGCCGCAGGCAACGGCTCGGCCGACGACGACGCGGCGGACAGCACCGCCTGCAAAAACACGTGCATGAACACCGGCGCCGAGGAATCCCACGCCACGGCGTGCGTCACATGGCGCGCCACCGGCGCGGTCACCATCTGCACCGGATGCCCGGCCAGGGTGGCCACCACCGGCAGCCAGAAATCCCAGAACGGCATGCCGAGGCAGAACCCCTCCGCCCGCAGGCTCGGCAGCACCTCGCGCCCGTAGAGGAAGGCGTCGAACCCCTGCGGAAGCTGCGTCCCCTCGTCCAGGGGCGTCGCCTCGTCCGGCACGTCGGTGCGGCGGATGCACACCAGGCCGTGCGCCGCCTCCTCCACCAGCCAATGCCGCTGCGCCGCCGTCAGCTCGAAGGCAATGTCCGCGTTGACGATGCCCAGAACCGGCGCATCGGTGCCGTACTGGTAATCGAAAATGTCGGCGAGAAACGGCACCGGCTTGCCCAGAACGCGGCGGCCGCTGCGGCTCACCGTCACCTGCTCGACGCCGGAGTCCCCCAACGCCGCGGCCTCCTCCGCATCGTTGAAGGACACCACCTGCCCGCCCCAGCTTGCCACCCGGCGCGTCTGCGCCGCGCGACGGCAAACTGGTGCACCACAAAACATCCGGCGTCATGCCGCGCCCCCGTCCGCTGATCCGCTTTTCCGCAGGGTATCCCGAGACGCAGGAAAAACCAAAACTTTGCGAGGGGACATCTCCGCCTTGGAAACGCCCACCGGGCGTTTCCACCGCCTCCGGCGGACGGCTACGATCCCCTCGCGCACCCCATAAGTTTTTTCGCCGCGTAACGGCCATCAACCGTCACGCCGCGTGATGACTTTATCGCGCTCCGCGCAAAAACCAAAAGGTATGGGGGGCGTGGGGGGACCGAGTCCCCCCACAAGGTTTTGGTTTTTCCCTACTGCCCCAGCAGATCCGCCACCTTGGCCGAAAGCGCGCGGATCAGCTCCGCGGGGGCGAGTTTCGCCTGGAGGCCGCGCTGGCCGCCGTTGACGAAGACGGCGTCGAAGGCGAGCGCAGTTTCGTCCACCGCGGTGGGGACCGCGCGTTTCTGCCCGAGCGGGCTGATGCCGCCGACGTGGTAGCCGGTGAGGCGTTCGGCGGCGGGGGGCTTCATCATCGCAGCGTGTTTGGCGCCGAACAGGGCGGCGACCTTTTTCAGGCTGGCCTCATGGTCGGAGGGAATGACGACGCACACCGGCTTGCCGTCCGCCTCCATCATCAGGGTCTTGAACACGCGGGCCGGATCCTCGCCGATGGCGGCGGCGGCCTGCAGGCCGACGCGTTCATCGCCGGGGTCGTAGTCGTAGGTGACGAGCGCATAGGCGGCCCCCGCTTTATCGAGGGCGCGGGTCGCCGGAGTGGTTTTCGCCATATCAGGCGAACCGCGCCATCGCGGGCAACGGCAGCACCGCATAGCCCTCTGCAATGAGGCCCTCGCGCACCAGGCGGGCGGTCGCCTCCGCCACCGGGCCGTCGCCGTGCACGCAGATGCTGTCCACCGGGGTGTCGATGCGCCCGCCGGCAAGCGGGAAGAGCGCCTGTTCGCGCACCATGCGCAGCACGTGCTCGAGCGCCGCCTTGGGCTCGTGGATCATCGCGCCGGGGGTGCCGCGCTGCACCAGTTGGCCGTCCGGCGCGTAGGCGCGGTCGGCGAAGATTTCGATCGCCACCTTGAGCCCCGCCGCCTCACCCGCGCGGGCCATGGCGGAACAGGCGGGCGCGAGGAAGATCAAGCCCGGGTCCACCGCCGCAATCGCCCGTGCGATGGCGGCGGCGAGGTCGTCGTCCGCCGCGGCGATGTTGGAGAGCGCGCCGTGCGGCTTGACGTGGGTGACCTTGCCGCCCGCCGCCGCGGCGACCGCGGAGAGCGCACCGATCTGCACGACGGTGAACGCCTCCACCTCCTTCGCCGACATGGTCATGCGGCGGCGGCCGAAGCCCTGGAGGTCGGGGAAGCCGGGGTGTGCGCCGACGGAGACGCCGTTCTTGAAGGCGAGCCCCACGGTGTCGCGCATCACCAGCGGATCGCCCGCGTGGAAGCCGCAGGCGACGTTGGCGGAGGAGACCACCTCCAGCATCGCCGGGTCGTTGCCGATGGAATACGCGCCGAAGCTTTCGCCCATGTCGGCATTGAGGTTGATCTGCTTGCTCATGGTGGGGTTCCTTGTGCTCAATCCAGCGCCACGGCGGAGGCGGCAATCTCCGCGAGGCGCGTCTCGAAGGCCTGCGCCGCGGCCTCCGCCTCCGCCACCGAGACGCGGGCGAAGGTCACCTCCATCATCGGCTTGAGGCGGGCGAAGCGCGGCAGGTCGGCGGAGATCACCGCGCCGATCTTGGCGTAGCCGCCCACGGTGGCGCGGTCGGCGAGCATGATGATCGGCTCGCCGGAACCCGGCACCTGGATCGCGCCCGCGACCATGCCGTCGGAGGTGATGTCCGCGCCGCCCCGACCTTCCGCAAAGCTCAACGGCGGGCCGAGCAGGCGCTTGCCCATACGGTCCGACTGCGGCGAAATCTTATAGGTTTCGGTAAAAAAGCGTTCGAGCCCCGCGTCGTCGAAGCGGTCGTCCTGCGGCCCGAGGATGACGCGGAACGGCCCTTCGCCGTCCACCGGGGGCGCAGGCAAGGCGCGTTCCGCGCCTTCCGGCTCCACGGAAACGCCGATCGGCAGCACGTCGCCGGTTTTCAGCGCGCGGCCTTCAAAGCCGCCGAGCTTCGCCCGCGCATAGGTGGAGCGGCTGCCCATCACCGGCGGCACGTCCACGCCGCCGGCGAAGCAGGCATAGCCCGCAGCGCCGCCGACGGTGGGGCCGAGCGCGATGCGGTCGCCGGGCAGCAGGGTGACGGTGCGCCAGGCGGGCAGCGCCAGGCGCACGCCATCGGCGCGGGTCAGCGTGCCGCCGCCCGCGGCGAGCGCAAGGCGCACCGGCGCGTCGAGGGCTTCCACCTCCGGCCCGAGGACCCAGTATTCCAGCGCCGCCGCGCCGTCCGGGTTGCCGAGCAGGCGATTGCCGAGGCGGTAGGAAAAGCCGTCCGCCGCGCCCGCGGTGGGAATGCCGAGCGCCTGGAAGCCGAAGCGTCCGCGGTCCTGCACCAGGGTGAGCGGGCCGGGGCGGTGAATCTTGATCTGCGCCATGGTTCAGCCCTTCGCCCGCAGGATGGAAACGTCGAAGCTGCCGGTTTCGGCGGCGGTGCGCAGGGAATCGTACTCGGCGCGGGGAATCGCGGAGAAGCGCACCGTGTCGCCGGGTGCAAGGAACACCGGCGGCTCGCGCCGCGGGTCGAACATCGGCACCGGACAGCGCCCCAAAAGATGCCAGCCGCCGGGGCTTTCCAGCGGGTAGACGCCGGTCATCTCGCCTGCGATCGCCACCGAACCCGCGGGCACCGCGGTGCGCGGGCTGGCGCGCCGCGGCAGGCGCAACGCTTCCGGCACGCCGCCGAGATAGGCGAAGCCGGGCACGAAGCCGAGAATGTAGACCGGGTACGCCGCGCCGGTGTGGCGGGCGACCACGTCCTCCGGGGTCAGGCCGGTGGCGGCGGCGACCTCGCCGAGATCGGGGGCGAGGTCCGCGCCCTCGTAGCAGGCGGGCAGCACCCAGGCGCGCCCGCTGCGCACATCCGGCCGCGCGGTTGCGATCCACGGGCGCAGGCGCTCCACCAGTTCGTCGTGACCGATGCGCAGCGGGTCGTAGTGCACCGCAAGCGCGCGGAACGAAGGCACGGTCTCGATCACGCCGGTGAGCGCGTTTTCGGCGCGCGCCGCTTCCAGCGCGGCATAGAGCGCCATCACCTGCGCGTTGACGGTGGGGTCGATCGCTTCGCCGTATTCGATGGAGAGGGCGGTATCGCCCAGGGACTTGATCGTGGGATCGATGCTCATGGGACCTGTCGGAAAACCTGAAACCGAAACAGAGTGGCCGCCGTCCCCGTCCGCGTCAAGACGCGGGCGGGGACGATTCCGATGGGAAAGACGGGAGGGGGAAGAAAGCTCTGGCCGATGGCCCAGACCGGAGATCAATCGTCCGGCGCCTGGATCAGCCAGAGCTCAACTACCCCGGCACCAGAAGATCCCGTCCGATCTGGCCGATCCAGTTGCGGAAGCGCTCGGAATCCGGCGACGCGGCGGCGGCGACGGAGCCCGTCACCTCGGAAAGCCGCTCATCCTTGCGGCAGAACACCGCGACCGCGCGGATCGGGTCCGCGGTGAGGTCGAACTTCGGCTCCTCGCCGCGGCACAGCGCCTCGCCGTCCTGCGCTTTGTGCGCGCCGAGCACCATCAGCACGCGGTACTCCGGGCGGCGCGCCGCGGCCGGATCGGTGGTAAGGCGCACGCCCTTGATGTAGGTGATGGTGTTTTCCAGCTCGGACGCCACCAACTGGTCGAGGAAATCCTGACCGGTGACGAACGGATTGCCGAACACCCGCACCAGAAGCGGGCCCTCGGAGGCGGCGTATTGCAGGGAGGAGAGCACGCCGTGCTCCTTGTAGTAGACCTGCTGCGTCATCGGCGCGCCGTCGCACGCCGCGGTCAGCGTAGCGAGCGCACCGACGCCGAAACCGAACAGACGTTTGAACATCGTGAGAAACCTCTTCGGTTGGCCTCTTTCAATCATGGGGCAGGCGCGGCGGAAAAGCACCCCCCGCCGCAGGAAAAATCTTCGCCGCGCGGCGGCGGCGCATCGGTGATATACTTAGGTCCGATCGCGGCCATCCGGGGGAGGTGGATCATGCCGATGCGCACCCTGTTGTGTCTGCAGGACCGGGCGCCGTTCATCGCGCCCCGGGCCGATTCCTATGAGCTCGCCTTCCTCGACGAGGTGCTGGAGGATTGCGACTCGCCCACCCTGCCCGGCGACTTCGCCGCCTTTCTGGCGGAGGCCAACGGTTTCGTCTGGAACGGCATCGAGATCTTCGGCAGCGAGCACATCGTGCTGGCGCACGACCGCTCGGTGGTGCCCGCACTCACCGAGATCAACGAAACCTACCACGCCGAATTCGACCAGATGCGCGGCCGCCTGTTGATCGGCCGCTCGGAGGACGACCTCTACGTCTACGAAGAAGAGACCACCGTCTACCTGATCCTCGACCGCAAGGGCTTCGAGGAGGTGGCGCGCTTCGCCGCCTTCGCCGAACTGCTGCGCCACGTCGTCGACGAACGCAAGTAAGTGCCGGCGGGGCTGCCGCCCCGCACCCCGCCTGGGGCGATGCCCCAGACCTCCTTTCTTCTGCGCGAAGGCCATGATCCGAGGCGGAGCCGAGGACGAGGGAAATGCAGAGAGCGTTTTTCGAGCAAGCGCGATGAAACCGCTTTCGATGCGGCAGGACTCGACAGCCGCTTTGCGGCGAAAAACAAAAAGTTAGGGGAGGTCTGGAGGGCCCGCGGTCCTTCGGAAAGTTTTGGTTTTTCCCCTCTGCCGGTTTATGGTTTTGGCTTCGCAGCAGAGCGGAGAAAGAGCATGCGTTACCTCGTCACCGGCGGCGCCGGGTTCATCGGCTCGCACCTGTGCGACCGCCTTCTCGCCGACGGCCACGAGGTCCTCTGCGCCGACAACTATTTCACCGGCTCGCGCCAGAACATCCGCCACCTGCTGGGACATCCGGATTTCGAGGCGATGCGCCACGACGTCACCTTCCCGCTGTATGTGGAGGTGGACCGCATCTTCAACCTCGCCTGCCCGGCCTCGCCGATCCACTACCAGAACGATCCGGTGCAGACCACCAAGACCAGCGTGCACGGCGCGATCAACGTGCTGGGGCTGGCCAAGCGGGTCGGCGCGCGCATCTTCCAGGCGTCCACCAGCGAGGTCTACGGCGACCCCCTGGTCCACCCGCAGACCGAGGACTACTGGGGCAACGTCAACCCGATCGGCCTGCGCGCCTGCTATGACGAGGGCAAGCGCTGCGCCGAGACCCTGTTCTTCGACTACCGCCGCCAGCACCGCCTGGAGATCAAGGTGGCGCGCATCTTCAACACCTACGGTCCGCGCATGCACCCCAACGACGGGCGCGTCGTTTCCAACTTCATCGTCCAGGCGCTGAACAACCAGCCGATCACCATCTACGGCGACGGCAGCCAGACCCGCAGCTTCTGCTATGTGGACGACATGATCGAGGCGTTCGTCCGCCTGATGGACAGCCCGGCGGAGGTGACCGGGCCGATCAACCTGGGCAACCCCGGCGAATACACCATCCGCGAGATCGCCGAGATCATCGTCGAGGAAACCGGCTCGTCCTCGGAACTGGTGTTCCAGCCGCTGCCCGCCGACGACCCGAAGTGCCGCAAGCCCGACATCGCGCAGGCCGAGGATGTGCTCGACTGGCGCCCCGCGGTCAACCTGCGCGAAGGGCTCATCCGCACCATCGCCTACTTCGAAACCCTGCTCTCCAACCACGGAGGATAACGGCCAACACGACGAAGGCACCACCCCCGGCAAACCGACGTTCTTCAAGACAGAAAAAACGCTAAGGAGGACCTCTCATGTCGATCGTGCGTACTCTCGTTCCGACGGCTTCCGCCCTGGCGCTGACCGCCGCCCTGGCGGTCCCGGCGTTCGCCGCCGGCGCCCCCGCCACCCGTGACGAATTCTTCTGGCTCGGCGAGATCAACAAGGCCACCGCGGTGATCAACACCGACGAGGGCCTGCTCGACAAAACCCTTTCCCCGAAGATCGCGGCGGGCATCGCCAAGGTGATCGGCGCGGGCAACCAGCCGGGCGGGCCGCGCCCCTCCGCGGTGATCCGCTTCGAACCCTACCTGATCAAGGCCGCGGGGCCGGAGGTGACGCTGCTGCACGCCGGGCGTTCCAGTCAGGACATGCACGCCACCTACCGCGCCGCCATTCTCCGCGACGAGATGCTGGCGCTCGCCGCGCAGCTCAACACCACTGCAAAATCGCTGGTGAAGCTCGCCGAGCGCAACACCAAGACGATCGTCCCCAACTACACCAACGGCGTCGCGGCGCAACCCAACAGCTATGCGCATCAGCTGCTCGGCCACTTCGCCGGGATCGAGCGCGATGCGCAGCGCCTGCGCCAGGCCTATGCCCGCATCGACCGCTGCGCCATGGGCACCACGGTGTTGAACGGCACCAGCTGGCCCCTGAACCGCAGCCGCATGGCCGACTACCTCGGCTTCTCCGCGATCGTCGACAACGCCTACGACGCCTCGCAGATCTCCTCGATGGACGAACCGGTGGAGGTGGGCTCGGTGATCACCGGCATCGCGCTGCACACCGGCAACTTCATCGAAGACATGATGACGCAGTACGCCCAGCCGCGGCCGTGGATTCTGCTCAAGGTCGGCAAGGACACCACCTACGTCTCCTCCGCAATGCCGCAGAAGCGCAACCCCGGCATCCTCAACGCCACCCGCCGCGACGCCTCCACCGCGATCAGCCTCGCCATGGGGCCGGTGCTGCGTATGCACAACATCACCCCCGGCATGCCCGACCCCAAGGAAGTGAAGGACAACTCCGCGATGGTGGCGAGCGCCATCAAGTTCCTGCAGGGCTGGGACAAGATCCTCAATTCGCTGGTGGTCAGCCCCGAGCGCGCGCTCGAAGAGCTCAACAGCGACTGGACCGCCTCGCAGGAGCTTGCCGACGTTCTGATGCGCAAGTACAAGCTACCCTTCCGCGTCGGCCATCACTTCGCCTCCGAGGTGGTGGACTACGCCAAGAAGAACGGCATCAAGCCCCTGGACTTCCCTTATGCCGAAGCGCAACGCATCTATAAGAATGCCGTAAAGGACTACAACGAGTCGGGCAGCCTGCCGATGAGCGAACAGGAGTTCCGCGCAACGCTGGACCCCGTCGCCATCGTCGCCAACCGCGCCACGGTGGGCGGACCGCAGCCGGCGGAACTCGACCGCATGCTCAAAGAGGCGAACAGGAAGCTCGCCGAGCAGGACGCCTGGATCAAGGCGAAGCGCACGAAGATCGACACCGCTCTCGACCGCCTCGACGCCGACTTCGCCAAGCTCCTGCCCACGGGCAAATGACCGATGCCGCCGGGAGGGCGATCCCCTCCCGGCACGGTTCTTTCGTCACGACCAGAGTCAGGAGGTTCTGAATGCCCTTGCGTAAAATCGCCCTTGCCGCCGCACTGCTGATCGCCCTGCCCGCCGCCGCATATGCGGACAACGGCGGCAAGCACGGCAAGCCGGACAAGGGCGACCGCATCGAACAGACCCACCAGAAAAAGGGCGGCCCGCCCGGCAAGAAGGAAGCCGGGGCGAAAGGACGCTTCGACGATGCCGAGCGCCAGACGGTGAACGACTATTTCCGCGCCCAGTTCCGCACCGGCAACTGCCCGCCCGGCCTCGCCAAGAAGGGCAAGGGCTGCACGCCCCCCGGCCAGGCGCGCAAATGGCGGACCGGCCAGCCCCTTCCGTCCGGCACCGTGACCTATCCGCTGCCGCCGGAGCTTCTGGTGCGGCTGCCGCTGCCGCCGGAAGGGCAGGAATACGTGCGCGTCGCAAACGACATCCTGACCATCTCTACCGGCACCTCGATGGTGATGGACGCGATCCGCGATATCGGGCGCTGACCCCCGCGCACAAAAAACGCCCCGGCCTGCGCCGGGGCGTTTCGCTGTGCCGGGATCAGTAGATCACCGTGCTCATGGTGATGCTCTCCCAGATGTCCTTCACCGAGCGCGTCATCTCGACGTGGCGGTCGGTGTAGTAGGTGTGCAGCAACTGGTGCGCCAGTTCGGAGTACGGGCTGCCGAGGAAGCTCTTGTAAAGCTCCTGCACCTGCTGGTTGTTGTGCGATTGCCGCACGTTGGCCACATGGTCGATGGAGAACAGGGTCTCGCGGCGCTTCAACGCGTGCGGCAGGTACTGCTTCTTGGAGCGCAGCGAGCCGCCGCCGTCGACGCAGCCGCCGGGGCAGGCCATCACCTCGATGAAATCGAAGTCCGAGGTGCCGTCGAGGACCGATTCGACGATGCCGCGCACCGGCTTCAGGCCGTGGCACATCGCCACCTTGACCGGGCCGATCTCGCCGCCGATGTCCACCGTCGCGGTGCGCACCCCCTCGAAGCCGCGCAACTGGCCAAGCTCGATCGGCTGCATCTCGCGGCCGGTGACCACGTAGTACATGGTGCGCACCGCCGCCTCCATCACCCCGCCGGTGGTGCCGAAGATCGCGCCCGCGCCGGAGAACGCGCTCATGTAGGGGTTGTCGTAGGTGGAAGGCTCGAGCGCCGCGAGGTTGATGCCGCGGCGGTTCAGCAGGTGGACGAACTCGCGGGTGGTGAGCACCACGTCGATCTCGTTCACGCCGTCGAGGGTGAGCTGCGGGCGCACCCGCTCGTCCTTCTTCGCGGTGCACGGCATGATCGAGACGACCCGGATCGCCTTGGGGTCGAGGCCCATCTTCTGCGGCAGGTAGGTCTTGGCGATCACCCCCACCGTCTGCTGCGGCGACTTGGTGGAGGAGAGGTAGGGCAGAATCGCCGGATAGTGCCGCTCCGCGAAGTTGATCCACGCCGGGCAGCACGAGGTGAAGGTCGGCCGCTTCTTCTCCGACAGGTGACGCAGAAGTTCGGTGCCCTCCTCCATGATCACCACGTCGGCGCCGAAGTTGGTGTCGAGCACGATGTCCGCGCCGAGCTTGCGCAGCGCCGCGATGATCTGGCCCTGCACGTTGACCCCGGCGGGCAGTCCGAACTCCTCGCCGATGCTGACGCGGATCGCCGGAGCGAACTGGAACACCGTGACGATGTCCGGGTCGTAGAGGAAGTCCTCCACGGTGTCGATCTCCTCGCGCTCGCCGAGCGCGCCGGTGGGGCAGACCAGCACGCACTGGCCGCAGGAGACGCAGGTGGACTCGGTCTGCGACAGGCCGTGCTTCAGCCCCACCTCCAACTCCTGGCCGAAGCCGGTCATCACCAGGGCGTCGACGGTCTGTCCCTCGCGGCAGACGGTGACGCAGCGCTGACAGCGCACGCAGCGCGTCATGTCGCGGATCAGCGCGGGCGAGGTGTCGTCCACGCGGCGGGCGGCGATGCGGGCGGGGTCGCGGAAGCGGTTGGTGTCCAGCCCGACGACGCGCGCCACGTCCTGCAGCTCGCAATTGCCGTGGCGCTTGCACACCACGCAATCGAGATTGTGGTCGGCGAACATCAGCTCCACCTGCAGGCGCTGCGCGGCGCGGGCGCGCGGCGAGTGGGTCATCACCGCCATCCCCTCCGCCACCGGCGTGATGCACGAGGGCGCGAGGTGCGCCTGTTCGCCGCCGCCGCCGAGAATTTCCACCTGGCAGACGCGGCAGGTGCCGGGCGCGTGGTCGATGTCGTCGAGCTCGCACAGCGACGGAATGTGGATGCCGTAGCGCCGCGCGCAATGCAGGATCGTCTCGTTGGCTTCGGCGCGCACGGTGACGCCGTCGATGGTGGCGTTGACCGCAGCGGAGGCGGCCGGGGTTTGCTTCGTCGTCATCTCACACCGCTCCTTCCGGGACAGGCTGCTGGGTCACCACCGAGTAGATGCGGTAGCAGCGTAGGCAGCGGCTGGCCTCGCGGTAGGCCTCCTCCTGACCGATCGTCTGCTCCACTTCGTCGAAGGTGTGCTTGCGGATTTCCGGCTCCAGTTCCGGGTGGTGCACGCGGTATTCGTTGAGCACCGGAATCTTGATGTCGCTCGCCGCCAGCATGCGGTTTTCCTTCACCATCTCGCGGATGCGCGAGCGCGGGAAGAAGCGGATCCGGCCGTGCTGGATCCAGTCGTCGATGTTGCGCGCCGCCTTGAGGCCGTGGGACATCGCCTGCACCAGGGTGCCGGGGCCGGAGACGCAGTCGCCGCCGGCGAACACGCCGGCGCGCGAAGTGGCGAGGCTGCCGGGGTCGGCGGCGACGCACTTCCAGCGGTTCAGCCCGATCAGCTCCTCCTGGGCGAGGGCTTCGGCCTGCACCTGCTGGCCGATCGCGGCGATCAGGTGCGAACAGGCGACCTCGCGCTCGCTGCCGGAGATCGGCTCCACCCCCATGCGGCCCTTCTTGTCGGGTTCGGTGGTGCGCATCTCGACCAGGGTGAGACCGGCGATCCGTCCGTCTGCGGAGAGCACGCGTTCCGGGTTGGTGAGGAAGTGGAAGATCACCCCCTCCTCCTCCGCCGCCTCGATCTCCGCCTTGTCGGCGGGCATCTCCTCGCGGGTGCGGCGGTAGACCAGGTGCACGTTCGCCGCACCCATGCGCAGGGCGGAGCGCGCGCAGTCCATGGCGACGTTGCCGCCGCCTACCACCACCACGTCGCCCGCAAGCTCGGTCTTGCTGATGCCCGCGAGGTGGTCGTGCACCTTGAGCAAAAAGCCGATGCCGGATTCGTAGCCCGGCAACGCCGGGTTCTCGCCCTCGACGCCGAGAAGCGCCGGTTCCTGGCAGCCGAGACCGAGGAACACTGCGAGGTAGCCGTCCGCGAACAGGCTGTCGGTGGTGAAGTCGCGGCCCATTTCCTGGTTGAACAGGAAGCGCCCGCCGAGAGCGGTGAGCGTCTCGGTCTCGGTCTTCAGCACGTGCTTGGGCAGGCGGTAGCTCGGAATGCCGATGGCGGCCATGCCGCCCGCCTCCGGCAGCGCCTCGAAGATGTCCACATGGTAGCCGCGCAGCAGCAGGTGATAGGCGCAGGAGAGCCCGGCGGGGCCCGCGCCGACCACCGCCACCCGCATCTCGGGGCCGAGCGGCGTGCGGATCTGGTCGGAGGCGAAGCGCAGCGGGTTGGGGCCGTTCTGCAGGTCGGCGACGTAGCGCTTCAGCGTCTTGATGCCCACCGCCTGGTCCACCAGGTTGCGGCGGCAGGCCATCTCGCAGAAGCGCACGCAGACGCGGCCGCAGGTCGCCGCCATCGGCACCTTCTGCAGAATCACCCCGAGCGAATACTCCGGCCGACCGTCCTTGATGTAGTCGATGTAGCGCGGCACGTTGATCTTGCAGGGGCAAGCCTCCATGCACGGCGCGGTGACGTAGCTCATGCCGTGCTGGCGCGGCGCCGGGGCGGCGGCGATCTCCGCCTCGATGACGTCGCGGAAGTTCTCGATCGCCGCGATCAGGGCGCCGCCGCAGGTCTGTCCGAGGCCGCAGAGCGCGGTATCGGTGATGTGGCGCGCCATGCCCGCGATGCCGTCGAGGTCGAGCGCGCCCGCCTCGCCGCGGCACAGCGCATCGAGCGCGTCGCGGATCAGCCCGGTGCCGACGCGGCAGGGCGTGCACTTGCCGCAGGATTGCCCCGCAGCACGGTCGAGATACTGGCGGAAGGCGTCGAGCAGACTGACCTGCTCGTCCATCACGAAAAATCCGCGGTCGCCGATGAAAGCGCGCACCGCGTTGCCGTCGTCGAAGGTATCGAGGTTTTGCGGCTCGGCAAAATCCGCGGGGAGGCCCAAGCCACCCTTGCGGTTGTCGAGAACCTCGCCGTCCCAAAAGCCGTAAGCGATTTGTGTCACAAGACCCTCCCTGTATGGCCGGACGCCACGCCCGCCCGTTCGGACGAAAGCGGCTCCGGCATTAACAGCGGCACTTCCCCAAACCGCCGACTCGTTCAGATTGTCACACCCCTGTACGACGCGAAAGCGCACACAACGCAAACCCGCCTCATACCGGAAATACCCCTACCCCGCGGCATCGGCCAATCGCACCGCCACCGCTCCACCCTCCGGCGGCAAGGCACGGCGATAGGCCGCCAACGCCGCCGGAAAAACTTCAAGAACCCGCGGCAGCACCCCCTGCACCAGGGAGATCGCAACGCCGTAGTTGGTGATCGGCACGCCGCCCGTCCGCGCCGCCTCTATGCGCGCCAGCATCTGCCTGCGGTTGATCATGCACGCGCCGCAATGGACGATCAGCGCATAGGCGGACAGGTCCTGCGGAAAGTCGCCGCCAGCCACCACCTCCACCTCGATGCCGCCGCCCGCGTACTGCCGCAGCCAACGGGGGATCTTCACCCGGCCGATGTCGTCGGGCAGGGGGTGGTGCGAACACGCCTCGGAGATCAGCACCCGGTCGCCGGGGCGCAGGCGGGAAATCGCCGCCGCACCCTCCGCCAGGCGCGCAAGATCGCCCTTCAGCCGCGCCATGAGGATGGAAAAGGTGGTCAGCGGCACATCGGGCGGGGTGTCCGCCGCGGTCTTCAGCACCACTTGCGAATCGCACACCACCAGGTCCGGCGGGCGGGACAGGCTGGCGAAGGCGGCGCGCAGCTCCCGCTCCTTCGCCACCAGGCAGAAGGCGTCGCTGTCCAGCGCATCGCGGATCGCCATCACCTGCGGCAGAATCAGGCGGCCCTTCGGCGCGCCGAGGTCGATCGGCACCACCAGCACCACCACGCCGCCGGGCGGCACAAGGTCGCCGAGGAGGTGCGGCGTGGCCACCCGCCCCTCGGGAACGCGCGCGGCCAGCGCCGTCTTCAACGCCGCGACACCCTCGCCGGTGAGCGCGGAAACGGCCTGCGCGGGAACGCCCTCCGCCGCGAGGCGGGCAAGCTCGGCGGCGGGCGGCGGCGCGAGGTCGGCCTTGTTGAAGGCGACGAGGAAGGGCACGCCGCGGGCGCGCAACGCCGCGATCAGCCGCGTCTCGAACTCTCCCAGCGGCTCCGGCCCGGCGACCAGCAGCGCGAGGTCCGCGCGGTCCAGCACCTTTTCCGTCTTCTCCCGCCGCAGTTCGCCGAGCGCGCCCTCATCGTCCACGCCTGCGGTATCGATGAACAGCACCGGCCCCAGCGGCTGAATCTCGAAGGCCTTCTCCACCGGGTCGGTGGTGGTGCCCGGCGTCGGCGAGACGATCGACACCGCCTGACCGATCAGCGCGTTGACCAGCGAAGACTTGCCGACGTTGCGCCGCCCGAACACGCCGATGTGCAGCCGCAATCCCTTCGGGGTGTCTTGCATCGTCCCTTCTCCCTATCCGTGCCCAAGCGCGGCCATACTCTCGGCGGAGAGCAGGCGGCGCACCGCCGCCTCGTCCATCAGGCCGCGGGCAAGCACCACCTCGACCACGCTTTTGCCGCTCGTCTGCGCTTCCAGCGCCACCTCGCAGGCGACGTCGTGGCCGAGCGGCCCGACCAGCGCCACCGCCACCGCCCAGGAGCCGCGCACCATCGCGGCGCAGGCCTCGGCGTCGGCGGTCATGCCCTCGACGCAATGGGTGCGGAAGATGCGGCACGCCGCGGCGAGCAGCGACAGCGAACCGAGCAGCGCATCGGCGAGAAGCGGCAGGAAGGCGTTCAACTCCAGTTGCCCGGACTGCGCCGCCAGCGTCACCGCCGTATCGTTGGCGATCGCCTGCAGGGCCGCCTGGCCCACCGCCTCGCAGATCACCGGGTTGACCTTGCCCGGCATGATGCTGGAGCCCGCCTGCCGCGGCGGCAGGCGCAGTTCGGCCAGGCCCGCCTTCGGCCCGGAGGAGAGCAGCCGCATGTCGGAGGAAATCTTGAACAGGTTGACCGCGTGCGCCTTGAGAATGCCCGAGACCTCGACGAAGGGATCGGCGTTCTGCGTCGCGTCGATCAGGTTCTCGGCGCGCGCGAGGCCGAGGTCGGTGATCTCGCGCAGCGCCTCTACCACCGCGAAGATGTAGTCCCTGGGCGCGGCCATGCCGGTGCCCACCGCGGTGCCGCCGAGGTTGACCACACGCAGCCGTTCCTCGCACTTGAACACCCGCCAGCGATCGCGGGAAAGCGCCTCCGCCCACGCCGAGACCTCCGCACCGAAGCCCACCGGGCAGGCGTCCTGCAGCTCGGTGCGGCCCATCTTCACCACCCCGGCGAACTCACCCTCCTTGGCCTGGAAGGCGCCCTGCAGCGCCGCGATCTCCGGCTCCAGGCGGTGCAGCAGGGCGATCGCCGCTACCTTGAGCGCGGTCGGAACCACGTCGTTGGTGGACTGGTGCAGGTTGACGTGGTCGAGAGGATGGACCAGGCGATAGGCGCCGCGCTCGCCGCCGAGCAGTTCCTCGGCGCGGTTGGCCACCACCTCGTTGACGTTCATGTTGAGGGAGGTGCCCGCGCCGCCCTGCAACGCATCCACCACGATCTGCGCGAACAGCGGGCCGTCGCGCACCTCGGCGCAGGCGGCAACGATGGCGTCCGCCAGCTTCGGGTCGAGGCGACCGAGGTCGCGGTTGGTGCGGGCGCAGGCCTGCTTCACCGTCAGCACCGCGCGCACCAGCTCCGGATGCGGCGGGCGGCCGGCGAGCGGAAAGTTCGCCACGGCGCGCGCGGTGTGGCAGCCCCAATAGGCCGCCCGGGGCACCGCCATCTCGCCGAGGAAATCCCGCTCGATCCGCGTTTCGCTCATTCCCGCCTCAACAGAATACGTCGCGCTGCCCCGCGCGCACCTTTTCCATCATCCGCTCCGCGATGACCCGCACCTTGGGCTCCAGGCCCTCAAGCTCCGCCGCGATGCGCGCCTCCCCCGCCGCGACGGTCTCCGGCGAGGCGTAGTCGATGAGGTATTCGAGGAAGGTGGAGAGCGCATTCGGCGCGCAATGCATGCGGATCAGCCCCGGCTTGGCGAGGTCCATGAAGTCCGCGCCGGTGCGGCCGAGGCGGTAGCACGCGGTGCAGAACGACGGCGTGCAGCCGAGCGCCGCGACATCGCGGATCACCTCGTCGAGGGGGCGGTGGTCGCCGAGCAGAAACTGCGCCTCGTCCTCGTGGATCTCGTCGGTGTAGCCGCCGGGGTTGGTGCGGCTGCCGCCGGAAATCTGCGACACCCCGAGGTCGAATGCGGCGCGCCGCATTTCCGGCCCCTCGCGGGTGGACAGGATGATGCCGGTGTACGGCACCGCGAGACGGAGGATCGCCACCAACTTCTTGAAATCGGCATCGGAAACCGCATGCGGCGGATGCGACGCCATGTCCGAGCCCACGGCGGGCTCCATGCGCGGCACGCTGATGGTGTGGCAGCCGACGCCGAACGCCTCTTCCAGGTGCGCGATGTGCTGCATCAGCGCCAGGGTCTCGAACCGCCAGTCGTAGAGGCCGAGCAGCGGACCGATGCCGACGTCGTCGATGCCCGCCTCCATGGCGCGGTCGATCGCCGAGACCCGCCAGTCGAAGTCCGTCTTGCGGCCGCCCATGTGCACCGCCTTGTAGGTGGCGCGGTGATAGGTCTCCTGAAACAACTGGTAGGTGCCGATGCCGGTGGCCTTGAGCGCCTGGAATTCCGGAATCGCCAGGGGCGCGATGTTGACGTTGAGGCGGCGGATCTCGCCCTTGCCGCGCTTCACCGCATAGATCGTGGCGATCGACTCGAGGATGTAGTCGAAGTCCTTGCCGCTCGCCGCCTCGCCGCCGATCAGCAGCAGGCGCTTGTGCCCCTGGTCGATCAGGGCGGCGGTCTCCGCCGCGATCTCCTCCTGGGAGAGCACCCGGCGCTTGAGGTCGCGGTTGCTGTGGCGGTAGGCGCAGTAGACGCATTCGTTGTGGCAGAGGTTGGAGAAATAAAGCGGCGCGAAAAACACCACGCGGCGGCCGTAGATCGCATCCTTCACCGCCTTCGCCGCATCGAACAGCCGCTCGGTCAGCTCAGGCGAAGTCACCGCCATCAGCGCCGCCACGTCGTCGCCGTTCAGCCCCTTGAGTTCCGCGGCCTTGGCGAGAATCTCCGCCACCCGTCCCGCATCCTCGCCGCCGCAGCCTTCCAGCGCGGCGAAGATCCGGCTCTCGTCGAGCCAGTTCGCGGTCTGCAACTCCTTCATACCGGACATCTCACCTCTCCACATTCTGCGGCCGCGCGGCCGCCCTTTTTGAACGAATCCCCCCGCCCCGCGCCGAGGCCGCGCCCCAGCGCGCGGATGCGCGCAGGCACGCTCTGCGCGCTCTCTTCCGCCGCTTCGTCGACGCAGGGCTTGCCGGGGTAGAGCAAATAGTCGCCGCGATAGGCCTGCGGCGTGACGCTGGGCATGTAGACGTTGGCGCCGCGGCGCAGCGCGAGGTCGCGCCCATGGCCGGGAAACGCCGCGTCGAAGGCGGTGGTGGCGGGGATGTGCGCATCCGGGTTGAACAGGCGCAGCGCCGCCAGGGCGGCGAAAGGCATCTCCGGGTCATCCGCATAGGCATTCTCCGCCCCCGCCATCGGCGTGCCGGGATGGGAGATGAACGGGCCGATGCCGATCATGTCGAGATCGAGGTCGCGGCAGAGCAGGATGTTGGCCGCGAGTCGGGAAAGCGTCTCCCCCGGCAGGCCGATCAAAAAGCCGCTGCCCACCTGCACCCCGAGGCTGCGCAAGTCCGCAAGGCAGCGCAGCCGCTCCGCCAGCGTGCAGTCGGGGTGGACGCGGGCGAAAACTTCCGCATCCGAGGTCTCGAAACGCAGCAGGTAACGGTCCATGCCGCAGTCCCGCCAGTGCGCATAGACCGCGCGCGGCCGGTTGCCCGCCGAGACGGTGACCGCCAGCGGCGTCTCCGCCTTGATCCGGGAAATCAGCGCGCCGAGATCGCGGTCGCCCGCGGGTGAAGGGTTCTCGCCGCATTGCAGCACGATGGTGCCCATGCCCCAGCCCGCCATGCGCCGCGCCACCGCCAGCACTTCCTCCGCGCCGATGCGGTAGCGCCGCACCGCGGCGTTGGACCGCCGGATGCCGCAATACAGGCAATCATTGGCGCAGACGTTGGAAACCTCGACGATGCCGCGCAGGAACACCGCATCGCCCATGCGGGCGCGCCGCACGCTGTCGGCCCAGGCGAACAACCGGGCCCGCGGCAACCGTAAAACCGCCTCCGCCTCCGCCGCATCGGGCAGAGGTGGAAAGGGTTCCGGGTCGGCCTCGTGTTCGCGCTCGCCCATGCCGGGACACGTCCTCACTGGTCTCGAACGACTCGAGTTTACTGCCTTTGCCCCCACCGGCCTTACAAAAAAAGAAAAAACTTTTTCCGGAAAAGCTTAAGGAAATCTGCATCTTCCGGGAGGAAAACAGGTCAGCGGCCTTGCCCTAAAAACCGGGCCGAAAAGAGAAAACTTCGCGGAGGGTCGCGGACCCTCCGCACCTCCCCTAACTTTTGGTTTTTGCGCGCAGCGCGATAGAACCATCACGCGGCGTGACGGTTGATGGCCGCTACGCGGCGAAAAAAGTTATGGGGTCAAGGGGCCTTCCGGCCCCTTGCGGGTCCGGGTGGAACCCGGCCTGGTTTTCCCGTCACGCCCCGGCGCAGCGGGCTTCCACCAGTTCGCACAGGCGGTGGAAGATCGGGGTATGGAGCTCCTGGATCGCCGCGGCGCCCTCCGCCTGCGGGCAGATCGCGATGTCGCAGGCGGGCGCGAGCTTGCCGCCGGAACCGCCGGTGAGCGCCACCGTGGTCATGCCCATGGTTTTCGCCTGCTCCGCCGCAGCGAGGATGTTCGGCGAGTTGCCGCTGGTGGAAATCGCCAGCAGCACGCCGCCCGCCGCGCCGAAGGCCTCCACCTCGCGGGCGAAGGCTCCGGTGAAGCCAATGTCGTTGCCCCAGGCGGTGAGCGTGGCGGCGTTGGACCCCAGCGCGATCACCGGCAGGGCCTTGCGGTCGAGAAGGAAGCGCGCCACCAGTTCGCCCGCGATGTGCTGCGCATCGGCCATCGAGCCGCCGTTGCCGCAGATCAGGAGCGGCTTGCCTGCGGCAAGCGCCGCGACGACCGCCTCCACCGCGCGGTTGAACGCGGCCTCCAGCTCCGGGGTGGCGGCGGCGCGCATGCGGTCGGCGCAGGCGAGCAGATAGGTTTCCAGGCCGGATCCGCCGGCGACGATGCAGGACATTCTGTCTCCCTCAGGTTGGTTCCGGCGCGGCGCGGCCATAGACGTCGCCGAAGCGCTCGATATCGTCTTCGCCGAGATAGGCGCCGGACTGCACCTCGATCAGGCGCAGCGGAATCTTGCCCGGATTCTCCAGGCAATGCACCATCCCGATGGGGATGAACACCGACTGGTTCTCGTAGACCATCATCCACTCCTCGCCGCGCAGCACGCGGGCGGTGCCCTCCACCACCACCCAGTGCTCGGCGCGGTGGTGGTGGCGCTGCACCGAAAGGCGGCGCCCGGGGGAGACGGTAATCTCCTTGACCTGGAAGCGCTCGCCCGCATCGACGCTCTTGAAGCTGCCCCACGGCCGGTGCACCAGAAGCGGCTGCTCCGCCTCGGTGCGGTCCGCGTTGGCGAGGCACTTGACCAGATCGCCCACCTCCTGCGCGCGGTCCTTGGCGGCCACCAGCACCGCGTCGCCGGTTTCGGCGATCACCAGGTCCTTCACCCCCACCGCGGCGACCAGGCGCTCCCCGGCGCGGATATAGCAGCCCTCCGCATCGAGGACGGAGACGTCGCCGAGAAGCGCGTTGCCCTTGCCGTCCTTGTCCGCGCGGTCCCACAGCGCGGGGAAGGCGCCGATGTCGTTCCACCCCAGGGCGGCGGGCACCACCACGGCGTGGGCGGTCTTTTCCATCACCGCGACGTCGATGGAAACCGACGGCGCGGCGGCGAACGCCGCGGCGTCCAGCACTTCGAAATCGAGGTCGGCATGCCGCGCCGCGGCCGCGGCCGCGGCGGCCTGCGCCACCTCCGGCGCATGCTCGGCGAGCGCGGCGAGAATGGCGTCGGCGCGGA
>JBFWJB010000010.1:0-20749 GCA_050253435.1 Rhodospirillaceae bacterium | reverse complement strand
CGCCTGCGTCAGCCTCATCGCCGCGCCGATCTCGGTGCTGCCGATCCAACGGCTCTCCAAGCGGATGCGCCGCGTCGCCCGCCAGACGCAGGAGGAAATGGGCGGCCTCAACACCTCGCTGTCGCAAACCTTCCAGGGCATCCGGGTGATCAAGGCCTTCGGGCTGGAAGAGTTCGAACGCAGCCGCATCGCCCGTCTCGTCTCCTCGCTGCGCGACCTCGCCATCCGCGCCACCCGCATCGAGGCCGCAGCGCAGCCGATCATCGACGTGTTCGGCGGCGCGGCGATCACCGCGGTGATCGTCTACGGCGGCGCACGGGTGATCGACGGCGCGACCACGCCGGGCGCATTCTTCTCGTTCATCGCCGCCGTGCTGATGGCCTACCAGCCGCTGCGTTCGCTCTCCAAGATGAACGTCTCGATCCAGACCGGCCTCGCCGCCGCGGCGCGCGTCTTCGCGCTGATCGACCGCACCCCGGCGCTGGTGGAAGCGCCGGAGCCCGCAGCGGTGCCGCGCGCCTCCGGCGCGGTGGAATTCGAGAACGTGCGCTTCTCCTACAACGGCATCGACTTCGCGCTCAACGGAGTCTCGTTCACCGCGCCCGCGGGCGGCATCACCGCCCTGGTCGGCCCCTCGGGCGCGGGCAAAAGCACGGTGTTCGGCCTCATCCCGCGCTTCTACGATCCGGAGGAAGGCCGCGTCCTGGTCAACGGCGTGGACGTGAAGCTGTCCAGCTTCTCCACCCTGCGCGACGCCATCGCCATCGTCAGCCAGGAGGTGGTGCTGTTCGACGACACGGTGGCCGCCAACATCCGCTGCGGACGGCTCGACGCCACCGACGACGACATCCGCGAGGCCGCCCGCGCCGCCGCGGCGCTCGACTTCATCGAGGCGATGCCGGAGGGCTTCGAAACCCGCGTCGGCGAACACGGCCTGCGCCTCTCCGGCGGCCAGCGCCAGCGCATCGCCATCGCCCGCGCCATCCTCAAGGACGCGCCGATCCTGCTGCTCGACGAGGCGACCAGCGCGCTCGACACCGAATCCGAACGCCTGATCCAGGGCGCGCTCGCCGAACTGATGAAGGGCCGCACCACCATCGTCATCGCGCACCGGCTCTCCACCATCCGCGACGCCGACGTCATCCACGTGTTCGACAAGGGCCGCGTGGTCGAAACCGGCAGCCACCAGACCCTGCTCGACAAAACCGGCCTCTACGCCCGCCTTCACGCCCTGCAGTTCGCCGACGCGGCGGAGCCGCAGGGGTAAAAACCAAAACTTTACGAGGGGACATTTCCGCCTTGGGAACGCCCACCGGGCATTCCCACCGCCTCCGGCGGTCGGCTCCAATCCCCTCGCGCACCCCATAACTTGGTTTTTGCGCGTAGCGCCATAGAGCCATCACGCGACGTGACGGTTGATGGCCGCTGCGCAGCGAAAAAACTTATGGGAGGTCCGGAGGGACCGAGTCCCTCCGGAAAGTTTTGATTTTCACTTCGCCTTCGCCCGGCGCACGGTGACGCTTTCGCCGCCGATGCCCCAATTGTCGGTTGCCACTTCCTCGATGATGACGATGGTGGTGGCGGGGTTCTTGCCGAGCACGTCGCGCAGGAGAGCGGTGGCTCCGGCGATGAGTTCGGCCTTCTTTTCCGGCGTCGCGCCTTCGGGGGTGATCTTGATGTTCACGAGGGGCATGGGTTCCGTCTCCCGGTTTTGGTGGTAAGGACCAGAGCGCCGAGGCAGATGCAGGCGGCGCTTCCCTGCAGGGCGATATCGAAATTGCCGGAGCGTTCGGCGGACCATCCGGCCAAGAGTGGACCAAGCGCCTGCCCGACGCCATAGAGCGCGGTGATGCGGCCGATCGCGGCGATGCCGCCCAAGCGGCGCGCCTCGCCGAGGCTGAGGGCGGTGATGGCGAGGAAGGTTCCGCCGAAGGCGGCGGCGGAGGCCAGGGCGGCAAGCGGCGACAGCGCGACCGACGGCAGGCCGACGCCCACCGCCTGCACGAGAAAGGCGGCGGCGAGCGCGGCGCGCACCCCGGTGCGCAGCGCGAGGGCGCGCCAGGCGAAGAAGGCGGGCACCGCGGCGAGCCCGGCGAGCACCCAGGCCCAGGCGGCGAGAGTGATGCCGCCGCCGCGCGCCAGCACCGCGACGAGGAAGGTGGCGGTGACCGAATAGCCGAGGCCTTCCAGGGTATAGGCGATGGAGAGGCGGGTGAGTTCCGGCCCGGAAGAGACCGCGGCAGGCGGCGGGGCGGGCGTGGCGGGGGCATGGGCGAGCAGCGCCGCGCCGGGCAGCAGCGCGGCGGCAACGGCGGCGAGCAGCAGCCAACCCGCGAGCGCGTCGACGGCGGTCCAGGGGAGCATCGCCGCCACGCCGGAAAACGCAATGCCGAGGCCGACGCCGCAATAGGCGAAGCCGCCGAGGTCGGCACGGTGCAGCGCGGCGAGGCGGTCGAGCATCAGGGCGGTGCCGAGCACCAGGGTCCCGGCGCTGGCGGGCCCGGCTGCGGCGCGCCCGGCGAGCCACAGGGCATAGCTGGGGGCGAGGCCCATGACCAGCGTGCTGCCCACCGAGAGGACGAGGCAGGCGAGGTAGGCGCGCCCCCACCAGGCAGGCGGCGTCTTGCCCCAGAACCAGCTGCCGATCATGTAGCCGAGAAGGTTGGCGGCGGCGATCTCCCCCGCGCCCGCGGTGGAGAGCCCCGCCGCCTGCATGCCGGGGAGCAGCGCGGTGTAGCCGAAGCGGCCGATGCCCATGGCCACGGCAAGGGCGCACAACCCCGCCGCCGCCGCCATCCATGCCCGCCTGGTGTCCGTCATGCCGCCTCCGCATCGGGGTGCCGAAGCCGAACTATGGGGTTGCCATGACATCGAAACAAATGATTATATTTGCTGACTGATATCACAAATCGAGATGGATATGGATTTCACCGCCCTCGACACCTTCCTCGCCATTTGCGAAACCGGCAGCGTCACCGCCGCGGCGCAGCGGCTCAACTGCGTGCAGTCGGCGGTCACCGCGCGGCTGCGGCGGCTGGAGGACTCTCTCGGCGCGGCCCTGGTGGAGCGCCACGCCCGCGGCGTGCGCCCCACCGAGGCGGGAGAGCGGCTGGCCACCTATGCGCGGCGCATCGGGCATCTGGCGGAGGAGGCGCGCGCCGCGGTGCGCGCCGCCGACTCCCCGGCGCGGCTGCACCTCGGCACCATGGAGACCACCGCCGCGGTGCGCCTGCCGCCGGTGTTGGCGCAATTGCGGGCGCGGCATCCTGGGCTGCGCCTCAGCCTCGCCACCGGCCCCTCCGACGACCTGGTGCGGGAGGTTCTGGCGGGCCGCCTGGATGCGGCGCTGATCGGCGGACGCATCGAGCACCCGGAACTTGCGGTGCGCGCCCTGCTCTCCGAGGAACTGGTGGAGGTGAGCGCCGCCGGGGCGGATGCGCCGCGGCACACCCTGCTCGCCTTCCGCCGCGGCTGCACCTACCGCGCGCGGGCCGAGGCGTGGCTCCGGCAGGGCGGCCACGCGCCTTTCGAGGTGATGGAGTTCGGCAGCCTGGACGCGATCGTCGGCTGCGCGGCGATCGGCCTGGGCATTGCGGTGCTGCCGCGCGTCGTCGCCGAGGCGCGGGGGGAGGCGCTTGCCCTTGCCACGCTGCCGCCGGAGTTCGCGCGCCTCGAAACCTGCCTGGTCCGCCGCCGCGACCTGCCGGTGCCCGCCGCGGTGACGGAATTGTGCGCTATCATGGAGGGGGGGCGCGACGGCGCGTAAAAGCGCCCTTAACACACGGCTTAGGTGTCCTTATATCTCCGCCTGGCCTCAACACGCCGGAGATGCGATGCACGGCCCGACCCTGATCGTCACCCTCGTCCTCGTCGTCACCCTGACTGCCGGGATTCTCGCGCTGCTGCACCGCATGCACCCGGAAATGCCCGGCCCCGGCGCATGGGCGGCGGGCGCCGGTCTGATCGCCGCGGGTCTCGGGCTTTCCCTGCTGCGCTCCACGCCGCTGCAGTTCGCCGCGTTGCTCGTAGGCAACGCCGCGGTCCTCGCGGGGTGCGGACTGCTGTTGGTCGGCTTCCGGCGCTTCTATGGCCTGCCGGGACGCACTAGAGCTATTCTCGCCTTCGCCCTGCTCTTCGCCGTGCCGTTCGTGGTGTATCCCGACCTCGACGCGGGGGCCGACATGCGCGTCGTCTCCGTCTCTCTCGGCGACGCACTCCTCCTCGGCGCCTGCGCGGTGATCCTGGCGCGACGGCGGCTGGGCGCGGCGGGAACCTTCGCTCTGGCGCTGTTCGCCGCCTACAGCCTGTTCCATTTCTTCCGCGCCGCCTGGGTCCTGGCGCATCCCTCCGGCATCGACTACCTGCAGGCCGGAGGAATCACCGCGGCGACCCTGCTCGGCGGCATCGCCTTCTGCATGATGCTGGCCGCGGCGTTCACCCTGATGGTGTCCGAGCGCCTGCGCATCGACCTCGCGCGGCTGGCCAGCCACGACGCGCTCACCGACCTGTTCAACCGCCGCGGCTTCGAGACGGTGGCGGAAAAGCTTCTCGCCGAGCGCGCGCCGCGCCGCATCTTCGCGGTGCTGATGATGGACCTGGACCACTTCAAGCGGGTCAACGACACCCACGGCCACGAGACCGGGGACAGGGTGCTCGCCCACTTCGCCCGCGTGGTCAACGCGCACCTGCGCAACGAAGACGTGTTCGCCCGCCTCGGCGGCGAGGAATTCATCGCGCTCCTGCCCGACTGCCCGCTGCCGCGCGCGATGGAGGCGGCGGAACGCCTGCGCGCCGCGCTGGCCGCCGCGCCCTCCGCGCCGCCGGTGACGGTGAGCATCGGCGTCGCCGCGGACACCACGGCGAACGCCACACTCGCCGACCTGCGCCGCCGCGCCGATGCCGCGCTCTATGCCGCCAAGGCGTATGGCCGCGACCGTGTGGTGGCGGAGGAAACCCACCCGAAAAACCGCAAAACCCCGTCGGAAAGCCTCGCTTAAGGGACCCGGCTCACCGCGCCGCCAGGGTCTCCAGAAACGCCTCGGCGGGAAGCGGGCGGCCGAACAGGTAACCCTGGAAGGACCGGCAACCGATGGCGGCGAGATAGTCCATCTGCTCACGGGTTTCCACGCCCTCGGCAATCACCGAAAGCTCCATGAAACGGCCGAGCATGACGACGGTCTTGGCGATCGCCCCCTTGCTGACATCGTCCTGAATGCCGGAAACAAAAGACTGGTCGATCTTCAGCTGATCGAACGGGAAGGTTTTGAGGTAGGACAGGGACGCATACCCGGTGCCGAAGTCGTCCAGGGAAAAACGTATCCCCTCCGCCTTTAAAACTTTCATTTTGGCGATGGTGTCCGCGCTGTTCTCGATCAGGGCGCTTTCCGTGATTTCGATCTTAAGCCGCTCCGGCTCTGCGCCGCTTTCCCGCAACGCGGCAAGCACGCGCGGCACGAAATCCGGCTGATGCAGCTGGTAGGGGCTGACGTTCACCGACACGAACAAATCGCAGGTTTCGAGACTCTCCCGCCACGTGGCGATCTGTGCGCATGCGGCCCGGAGCACCCAGTCTCCAAGCGACAGAATCATCCCGGTTTCCTCGGCCACGGGGATGAAATCCCCCGGAGAGACCATGCCCCGGGCGGGATGATTCCAACGCACCAGGGCCTCGGCGCCGACCACCCGGCCGTCCTCGATCTGAGGCTGGTAGTGCAGGATGAATTCGTCGGCGGCAAGAGCGGCCCGCAGGTCTTTTTCCAAGGTGGCCCGCGCCGCGACCGCCGCTTGCATGATCGGAGAGAAAACCTGCAGGCGGTTCCCGCCCGCTGATTTGGCGTTGTACATTGCGATGTCGGCGTGGCGCAGCAGCTCCTCGGGGGGGATGCGGGGATGCGGCCGGAAGATGTCTCCGCCGACGCTGGCGGTGAGGTGGACGTCATGGGACTTGATGCGGTACGGCCGGGACATCTCGGCAAGCACCTTGTCCGCAATGCGGGCCATGTGCGCCACCGCAGCTTCCACGTTCTCCCCCAGGCTGGGCAGGACGATCACGAATTCGTCGCCGCCCAGGCGTCCGACGGCGTCGCTTTCCCGGATGCTTTTGGTCAGGCGCCGCGCCGCCTCCCGCAGCAGAAGGTCTCCGTGGCCGTGGCCATGGCTGTCGTTCAAGGATTTGAAGTTGTCCAGATCGACGAACAGCACGCCACCGCAGGATTGGGTTCGCGCGCCGGCAATGACCGCCTGATTTATCCGATCCAGGAGCAGCCGCCGGTTGGGCAGCTGGGTAAGAGGGTCGAAATAGGCCAGCTCCTCGATCCGCTGCTCGGATTTCTTGCGCTCGGAAATGTCGGTATGCGTGCCGATCAGGCGCACCGACCGTCCCGCCGCGTCCCGCTCCACCACTTGCCCCATGGTATGTATCCAAAGCCAACTGCCGTCGGCGGTGAGACAGCGATAATCGATGTCCAGGGGAGAAGAACCTTCCTCCAGACAGAGGTCGAAGGCGTAGCGCACCTTTGCACGGTCTTCCGGATGGATGCCGGCGATCCAGTCCTGAACGTTGGGATGGAAGGCCTCCGTCTGGAAACCGAGCATCCGCGCATATTCGGGGCTGGTGGTGACAAGACCCTGAGGCATCCAGGCTTCGAACCATCCCTGATGCGCCGCAGCCATGGCGAGGCGCAGGCGCGTCTCGTTGGTCCGCAGGGTACGGAACATTCTGGAAAATGCGAACGACGACGCGAAAGATCCGAGTGCGAACAGACCGCCCAGCCCGCTCAGCAGCAAGGCGAGGGAACGCGGACGGCCCAGGTAATCGTCGGCGGAAACGCCGACCAGAAGGAAAAGGGGCCACCCGGAAACCGGACGGAAGAACGCGATGCGTTCGATGCCGTCGAAGTCCACCGGGATGTGAAAAGCCGACGGCCCGGATCCCTGACGGATCAGGGCCGCAAGTTTAGGGGGGAGCGCGGTCTTCACGGCGGAGGTGGTGGGCTGCGGCGAATAGCGTGCCAGCAGCCCCATGCGCGCGCCCCAAAGCGACACGTTGCCGTGCGGTCCGACGTCCACGGAGGCAAGAAGCCCCAGCAGGGATTTCACCGCCACCGTCGCCGTCACTATGCCGCCGAAGGATCCGTCGGGCTTGTCGTAGGCCCGAGCGAACACGATGATGGGCATGATGAATATCTGCCCATTCATCGGCCCGGAAACGACGAGGCCGGAGTCCGGCGTGTCGCGCAACGTCCGGAAATAGGGCGCGGCGGAAAGTCCGGACTCAACCTGGCCGGTATCCGCGTTTCCGCTGAGGATCGCGCCGTCGGCGTCAACGACGTTGATCCCCATCACTTCCGGCAGGTATTTGGCGGGCTGGACGGCGAGGGTCCGGGCAGCCGCACTGTCGCGCATGGCTGCCTCCACATCGTCGACGACCGCCAGAAGCATCAGATCGATCTTGTCCACCACGCCCGACAAACCCCGGTCCAAGACGCGGGACAGATTTTCGCCGATCAGGACCGCCTTGGCCTCTTGGTCCTGATATTCCTTGTGAATGATGGAAACGAAAACGCCGACCATGAACAGATTGGCGGCCAGCGCCGCGATCCATACCCCACCGGCCCTTCCCTCACCCCAAAAAGCGCGAAACCTGCTGCGAAGACGGTGCCAGAAAGTCATGTGAAGGTTCACTCGCCCTACGCGTTTGCCTTGGAAGGAGATCAGCTCAGATGCCCCGTGTGCCGTTCCAGAACGGCCCACGCTTCGGAGCCGAACTTCGCCCGCCACTCGGCATAGAACCCCGCTTTTTTCAAGGCTTGCCGGAACGGAACCGGATCCGTGGAATTGAAGATCATGCCCTTGCTCTCCAAAACCGCCCGCGCCGAGGCGTTGGCCACGGCGATGTCGGCGCGTTGCAGCAGCGCGGCATCATCGAATGCCCGTGCGACGATGGTCCGGATATCCGCAGGCAACCGCCGCCACGTGCCGCCGTTGACCACGATGAAGAACCCATCCCAGACGTGGTTGGTCAGGGAAACGTATTTCTGAACCTCGAAAAGCCGTGCGCTCAGGATGATCGACAGGGGGTTTTCCTGCGCTTCGAAGACCCCGGTCTTCAAGGCGTCGTAAAGCTCGGAATACTGCAGGCCGGACGGCGCGGCGCCGAGGGCTGAGAACAGGCTGATCGGAAGCCGGCTGACCGGCACGCGGATTCTCAAGCCGGCGAAATCATCGGGCCCTGCAACCGGCCGGGACGAGGCGGTGCACTGGCGAAAACCGTTATCCCAGGCCATGCGGAGCATGTGGAGGCCGCCCTGCTCCACCGCGCGGCGGATGAATGCGCCCAGATCCCCGTCCATGGCGTTCCAGATCTGCGCATAGTCGGAAAAGGCAAACCCAACGGCATTGATCTGCGCCGCCGGAATCATGGCGGACAAAACCAGTCCCGAAGGCGTGAAGATGTCGATGCCGCCGACACGGACGAGTTCCAGCATTTCGCTGTCGCCGCCGAAGCGATTGTCGGGAAAGAGACTGACGCCAACCTCGCCGTTGGTCTCCGTCGCAATGCGGGCGGCGGCCTCGGCGGCGCGCACGTTCAGGGGATGGGCCGGGGGCAGATTGTTGGCATACCTCAAGGTCAGCGTGCGTGCCGCCGCAGCCCCATACGGGCGAAGAAGCAGGCAAGACGACACAGCCGCAGCAGAAGAGACGAAAGTCCTACGGGTAAGCTTGCGCACGCCCGCCCCTCATTTTTTCTTTGCCCGCCGCCTTTGGTTTTTTTTGAAACGGCGGATTGTAAAAGTCTCCCCTCTTCGAGCAATGCACATCATATTACGCTTTTTTCTGCATGGGAACACTTCCCGCATTGCCTACTCTTCCCGCGCTGCGCTTCCGCACAAAAGCAAAGGCCCTGGAAACAGGACGTTTCCAGGGCCTTGAATTGGTGGGCGCGCACGGACTCGAACCGTGGACCCGCTGATTAAGAGTCAGCACGTGCGTTCGATCGAGGGCGACCTGCAGATCAAGCTGTTCGACCGCACGCAGCGCCCGCCGATGCTGACGGTGCAGGGGCAGGCCCTGGTCGAGGCGGCGCGCCAGCTGGTCAGCAGCTACGACGAAATCGTCCACTCCCTGGTCGGCGGGCGCCTCACCGGCACCCTGCACCTCGGGGTGATGCGCACCAGCGTCACCGGCGGGTTGCCGGAAGCCCTGGTGAGCCTGCGCGAGCGCTTCCCCGAATTGCGCATTCACGTGATTACCGGCGACACCTCGGAACTTCCGGGCATGGTGCTCGCCGGGCGGCTCGATGCGGCGATCATCCCCGACCAGCCGGAAGGCGGCGACTACCGCTGGAAGCCGTTCTCCCGCGAACCGCTGCGGGTGATCGCTCCGGAGTGGGCGGAGGGCGCGACCGACCGTGAGATTCTGGAGAAGTACCCCTACATCCGCTTCAGCCGGCCGGTGCCCTCGGCACGGTTGATCGAGCAGGAGATCCGCCGCCGCGACATCCAGGTTTCCGAGGTGATGGCGATCGATTCCTTCGCCGGCATCATGGTGATGGTGGCGAGCGGCCTCGGCGTTTCGGTGATGCCGCAGCAGATCGGCGAGCGGCCGTTCCCCGAGGGAATGCGCCACGTCGCCTTCGGCGATCCGCCGATTACCCGCATCGTCGGCATCATCGACAGGTGCGGCGGCGGCAAGTCGCAACTGGTGGACGCGCTGCACGACGAGCTGTGGCGGCTGTCCGGCTATCCGGATTTCGGCACGGGCGGCTGAGCCGCCGCCCGTGCTGCGGCGCGGCGCCGCCTGGGGGAACCGGAGCCGGGCAGGGCTCACGGCTGCCCCCCGGCGGTACGCCGCGCCGCCTTCCGCTTGGCGAGGCGGCCGCCGATCAGGGGCCACAGGAACACCGCGACGATCAGGGCGATGAGCACCAGGCAGATCGGCCGCGTCCACAGGATCGACCAGTCGGAACGGCTCATGCGTAGCGACAGGCGCAGGTTGAACTCCGCGTACTCGCCGAGGATGAGGCCGAGCACCGCGGGGGCCAGCGGCATCCCCAGGCGCTCCATGGCATAGCCGACGAGGCCGAAGGCGAACATCAGGTAGACGTCGAACATCCGGGTGTTGATCGCGTAGACGCCGACCACCATCAGGCTCAACACCATGGCGGCGAGGATCGGCCGCGGCAGGTGCAGCACCTTGGCGAAGATGCGCGTCGCCACGGTGCCGCCGAAGACCAGCAGCAAGGCGGCGGAGATGAACAGCTGGATCATGAAGCCGTAAACCACCTGCGGATGCTCGCGGAAGAGCATCGGCCCCGGCTGCATGCCGTGGATGAGGAGACCGCCGAGCACCAGCGCGGCCACCGGCGTGCCCGGAATGCCGAGGGTCAGCGCGGGGATCATCGCGGCGGAGGTGTCGGCGTTGTTGGCGACCTCGGCGGCGGCGACGCCTTCGGGGTTGCCCTGTCCCCAGGAGTCGGGGTCCTTGGCGGCGCGCTTGCCTTCGTTGTAGCTCAGGAAGGCGGCGAGCGAGCCGCCCGCGCCGGGCAGGATGCCGACGAAGATGCCGATCAGCGAGCCGCGCACCCAGGTTTTCCAGTAGCCGAGCATCTTAGGAATCGAGGCGAACATGTTGCCTGCGAGCTTGCGGCTGCCGACCACCGCCATCTTGAGGTCGGCGTCCTCAAGCAGGCCGAAGGCCGGAGGCAGGGCGTAGAGGCCGACCAGCAGCACCACGATGTTGACCCCTTCCGCCAGCTCCAGATAGCCGAAGGTGAAGCGGTCGTAGCCGGTGATGTTGTCCACGCCGACCAGCGAAACGAGAAGCCCGACGCAGGCGCTGAGCAGGCCCTTGACCGGGTCCTTGCCCATCAGGAGCGCGATGCTGGCCAACCCGAACACCGCGACCCAGAACACCTCCGGCGGGCCGAAGGCCAGGGTGATGCGGGCCAGGGGCGGCGCGAGCAGCATCAGGGAGAGCGCGCTGACCATGCCGCCGATGGCCGACGACACCACGGCGACGTGCAGCGCCTCGGAGGCGCGGCCGCTCATCGCCATCGGGTAGCCGTCGAAGCTGGTGGCCACCGCGGCGGGGGTGCCGGGGATGCGCAACAGCACCGCGGAGATCGAGCCGCCGTACATCGCGCCGTTGTAGATGCCCGCCATCATGCCGAGCGCGACCAGCGGGTCGAGGCCGAAGGTGAAGGGAATGAGCACGGAAATCGCCATGGTGGCGCCGAGGCCGGGCATCGCGCCGACGAAGATGCCCATGATCACGCCGACGACGATGGAAACCAGGTTCGAGGTCTGCAGCACGACGGGCAGGGCGGAAAAAAGCGCGTCAAACATGTCCGGTCCCCTTGAAAAGCTGCAGCAGGAGTTCCGGCGGGAACTGGTAGTTCATGGCGGCTCCGAAGATCAGCGCCATCCCTGCGATGAAGCCTGCGGTGGCAATGGCGATGGTCAGCGGCTTGCGGTAGCCGAACACCACCGAAACCGCGGGCACCAGGATGGCGGTCGAGGTGTAGAAACCGATGGTGTTGATCCCGGCCACGTAGAGGCCGGTCATGCCGAAGGCGATGAGGAACCGCCGCCGGTTCTTGAAGAACCGCAACGGGGCATCGTCCGGGCGGCTTTTGAGGGCGCCCTGCACGATCATCGCAACGCCCAGAATCGACGCCAGCGCGAGCACGATCTGCGGAAAGATCGCCGAGGTCGCAGGCAGCTCCAGGGTCTGCCATTCCAGGAACATGCAAACGCCGATTGCGACAAACCCGCCCACGGCGTCGGGGCTGCCGAAACGGCGCCACCACTCCGAATTCATCCGAACCTCCCAAGGCTGATGGTGATGACGGGACGGAGCGGCGCGACCGCTCCGTCCCGGAGTAGGCTCACTTCTTCCAAGGATTGGTGCGCCACACCTCGCCGATGAAGTCGGACTGTTTCTTCACGAAGCTTTCGTACTTCTCTCCGGACAACAGGCGGAGAAGAAGCCCTTGTTTCTTCGCCACTTCCTGGAAGGCCGGGTCCTTTATGGTCTTTTCCATCGCCGCAATCAGCTTGTCGCGGGCGTCGGCCGGCACCCCGGCAGGGGCGACGAAACCGCGCGAAGAGCTCATCAAAACGTCGTAGCCCTGTTCCCGCATCGTCGGCACGCCGGGAGCGAAGCTGGAGCGCTCCTCGCCCATCAGGCCGAGGATGGTGATGGACTCCTCGTAGCCGAGAATCTCGCTGATGTTGAGGCCAGCTACGGAGACGTGGCCGCCCATCAGCGCAGTGCGTCCGGGAGCGGCGCTGCCGAAGGGAATGTAAGTGAAGGTGACGCCCGCCGCCGCGGCAAGCTGCTGTCCGCCGAAGTGATCGTCGCCGCCCAGCCCCGAGATCGCATAGGTGATCCCCCCGGGGTCCTTCTTCGCGGCGTCGATGACTTGCTTCAGGTTGGCGTAGGGGCCGCCCTTCTTGGCGGCAAGAATGCTGGTGTCGTCGACGATGTTGGCGAGGTAGGTGAAGCTCTTGAGGGTGTAGGCCGCCTTGCGGTCGTAGGTGCGGGCCGCCGTGCCCGGCATATTGAGGTTGCCGATGGTATAACCGTCGGGAGCCGCCTGTGCGAGTTGGGTGATCGCCACTTGTCCGCCGGCGCCGGTGACGTTCTTCACCACCACCGAGACCTTGCCGCCGAGATATTTTTCGAGGAACGGCACCATGGCGCGGGCCATGACGTCGGTGCTGCCGCCCGCCGCATAGCCGATGAGCATGGTGATGTCGTGGTCGGGAAACTCTGCCTGAGCCGGTTGCGGCATCAAGGCAAAAGCAATAGGAAGCGCGGCAATAAGAGATTTATATCTCATGTCTTCTTTTTCCTCCCTTTATATGGCTGTCGATATTCTTGATCTCTCCTAGATACTTTCCGTTGATCTTAGATTAAGAGGTATGTCGATAGCCGAGTCAAACTTATAAAATTTGCAATATGCATAAGGATTTTTTTTGATAATTGCGACAGGCCGGCGTCGTGGGCGATTAGCGATCCTGATCCTTAAAGAAAGAATTATTAATTTGCTAGGGTTTAGATCGAAATCTAAGCTCGTCATGCAAGAACATAAATAACCGCCCAAGAGGGCGGGGACAGGGACGCGAATAAGCCTGATGCAAACAATGAAGGGTCGGCCCGCAGCCGATATTCATTGCCTTCCGGCTTTTCATAAAAATACACCAAACCATCCGGATCGGAGGGGCAATATTATGTCGTACACTATTCGGGTTGTGCGTGTTCTCGCGGCTGCTGCTTGCTCTTTGGCGTTTCTTGCCCAGAGCAATGTTGCGGCCGCGGCGCAAAAGTGGACTTTCTATACGTACGCGGCGGTTCCGACCACCTCGGCAGTAAAAGGCATCACGAAGATCGTGAAGGAAGTGGAAGCCGAGACCAAGGGCGAATTGAAGATCAAGATTCACCTCGGCGGCACGCTCCAGATCAAGGCGTCGAGCATCACCCCCGCCACCGGCGAAGGCGTGATCGACATGGCTTCCGACCTCTTCTACCTCGGCAACGTGCCGATCGGCGGGGTCCTGGCTCTGCCCATGCTGATCAGCGACGACGAGGAATGGGCAAAAGCCTATACGGTGATGGAGCCGTATATGAAGTCCGCCTTCGAGAAGCGCGGGCTGGTGTTCCTCGGGGCCTACCGGTATCCCGCCCAGGTCGCCTTCGGCACCAAGCCGATCGACAGCCTGGCCGATCTCAACGGCCGCAAGATGCGCGTCACCTCGCCCGAGCAGGGCGAGTTCGTGCGCCGTTTCGGCGGGGTTGCGGTGACCATGGGCGGCAGCGAGGTGCCGACGGCGCTGCAGCGCGGCGTGGTGGAGGGTGTGTTCACCGCCAGCGCCGGGGGAGCCAAGAACTGGCACGAGATGCTGCCCTACAACTACCGCTTCCCGGTCAACTACAACTGCAGCGTCATCATCGCCAACAAGGCGTCCTTCCAGAAGCTCTCCCCCAAGGCTCAGGAGAAGCTCAAGACCATCGTCGCCCGCATCGCGCCCGAGATCACGACCAACTTCAACAAGGACGAACTCGTCCAGATGGAGTCCCAGCAGAAAGGCGGCATGACGATCGTTCCGCCCAAGCCGGACGACGTGAAGAAGGCCGTCGCCGCGATGACGCCCTACTGGGATCAGTGGGCGGAGAAGGGTGGCCCCGAGTTCGTGGAAGCGCTTGGCAAGGTCCGCAAGGTCCTCGGCAAATAACCCGCACGCAGAATGAAGGGTACGCATCATGGCCGAGCGAGGAGAGACTCCAACCGGCGCGCTGGAGGCACTGACAAATCGAGTCGTGGAGATGGCGCGGATCGTCTGCGAGGTTCTCGTCTCGGCCATGATGCTGCTGATCACCGTCGAGGTGATCAGCAGAAGCGCATTCAACTATTCCTTACAGGTGAGCGACGAGCTCGCCGCCTATCTGCTCGTCGGCATCACCTTTCTCGCCGTGTCGGTGGCGCTGCAGGAGAACGCCCTGTTCCGGGTCGAGTTCTTCTTCGAGCGTCTCTCGCCACGCATCCGTCCGTTCTTCAGTTTGGCGTTCGACGCCTGCTCCCTGATCGTCGCCGCCGTTCTCGAATATGAGCTGGTGCAGCTCGTGGTGAGCTCGTTCGTACGGGACAATCGCTCCCTCTCTCTGCTCGCCACGCCGCTCTACATCCCCCAACTCGTGATGCCGATCGGCATGGCGGTGATGATCCTGATGTTCCTGGCCGCGATCGTCAGGGACGTGGCGGAGGCGGCCAAGGCGCTTTCCGGCAGCACGGGCAAGGAGTAGTCGGCAATGGATTTCATTCTGATCTTCGGCACGCTGCTCGTCCTGATGCTGACGGGGATGTGGGTGCAAATGGCGATCGCCTTTTCGGCGATCCTCTATCTCTTCATCGATGGCGGAATCCCCGGGCTCAAGGCGCTCGGTTTCGTGAGCTGGGGCGCGGCGGAAAGCTTCACCCTGACGGCGATTCCGATGTTTACCCTGATGGCGGAGGTGCTGCTGGAAAGCGGCCTCGGCGACCGCGTCTATCGCGGCATGTCGCGGGTGGTGCGGCTGCTGCCCGGCGGCCTGTTGCAGACCAATATCGCCGCCTGTGCGGTGTTCGCCGCGGTTTGCGGCGGCAGCGCGCCGACCGCGGCGGCGATCGGCACCGTGGCCCTGCCGCAACTGGACAGCCGCAACTACGACCGCAAACTTTCGGCGGGCTCCCTCGCCGCGGGCGCGACCCTGGGCATCCTCATTCCGCCCAGCATCACCATGATCATCTACGGCACGTTCACAGAAACCTCGGTCGCCAAGCTGTTCATGGCCGGGATCGGTCCGGGCGTCTTCCTGGCGGCGCTTTACATGCTGTACGTCCTGGTGCGCGCCCTGGCGAACCCTGCCGTAGCGCCCCGCGTCCGCGAGCCCCTGGCGCCGGGAGAGATCAGGGGAGTCCTGCAGGACATCCTGCCTTTCCTCTGCCTGATCGGCGGCATCATGGGCAGCATCTACATGGGGCTGGCCACGCCGACCGAGGCCGGGGCTGCCGGAGCCTGCATGTCGATCGTCGTCGCCTGGATTTGGGGACGCTTCGACTTCGCGGTATTCCGCAAGGCCGCGAGAAAGACCGTGCGGCTGAGCGGCAGCATCCTGTTCGTGGTGTTCGCCGCCATGCTGTTCGCCTATGCCACCGCGCGCGCCGGGTTGGGCGAAGAGCTGGTGGAATACCTGACCGAGCTCAATCTCAGCCGTCTGCAGTTCCTTGCCCTGGTGTTCGTCCTCTATTCGGTGCTGGGATGCTTCATGGAAGGGCTGGGGATGATGGTGATCACCGTGCCCCTGTTCTTTCCGATCCTGGAGCATTTGGGCATCGATCCGATTTGGTTCGGCGTGATGGTGGTCATCATGATCGAGTTGGGGCAGCTGACGCCGCCGCTCGGGGTGATTCTTTTCGTCGTGCGGGCGATCTGGCCGGGCGGCACCCTGGAGGAGGTCATCCTCGGGGTTCTCCCCTTCTATCTGCTGATCGTCCTGTCCCTCGTGTGTTTCACGATGCTTCCGGGCATCGTGCTCTGGCTTCCTGCGCATATGCTTGCACATTGAACAAGGCGTTTGAGAAATGCTGCCATACGCTCCGTTGCCGATTATCGAAACCGAGGTGTTCGCCTCCCTGCCCGATTCCCTTCGCCGCACGGGCGTGATGTCGCCGTGGGCCGAGGCCAACCGGCCCGGCCAGGCCGTCGACAGCTTCCTCGAGGGGCCGTCCTTCGACCGCGAGGGCAATCTCTACGTCGTCGATATTCCCTTCGGGCGGATCTTCAAGATCACGCCGGACGGGCAGTTCCACCTCGTCGCCGAGTACGACGGCCAGCCCAACGGCCTGAAGATCCACAAGGACGGGCGGATATTCATCGCCGACTACAAGAAGGGCATCCTGCTGCTCGACCCGGTGCGCGGCACGGTGGAGACGGTGCTTTCGGGCCGCCACTCGGAGGCCTTCAAGGGGTGTAACGATCTGTTCTTCACTTCCCAGGGCGATCTCTACTTCACCGACCAGGGCCAGACCGGGCTGCACGACCCGACCGGCCGGGTCTACCGCCTGAATGCCGACGGACGGCTCGACTGCCTGATCGACAACGTGCCCAGCCCCAACGGCCTGGTCATGGTGCCGCAGGAGAATATGCTGATGCTGGCGGTGACCCGCGCCAACGCCATCTGGCGTTTGCCGATCCAGCGGGACGGCTCGGTGTCCAAGGTCGGCCTCTACATTCAGCTCTCCGGCGGGCGCGCCGGTCCCGACGGGCTCGCCATGGGCGAGAACGGGGAGCTCATTCTTTGCCAGACCGGCATGGGAACGGTGTGGGTGTTCGACGAACTGGGACAGCCGATGGCCCGGATCAAATCCTGCCGTGGCCTGGGCACCACCAACTGCGCCTTCGGCGGTCCCGGCAACCGCGACCTTTTCATCACCGATTCCGATTCCGGCTGTGTGCTGCGCGCCCGACTCGATGTGAAGGGGCGGACGATGTATTCCCACATGGACTGACTTGCCCCGTAGAGGAGGCGTCGCCGTGGAGCCTGCAGCGAATCCCCATGTCCCTGTCCGGCCGGATTGGCTCGCGCGGCGCAGCGAACCCGTTCTCGACCCCGATCTGCCCATTGTCGATGCGCACCACCACCTGTGGGACCGCCCCGGCTGGCGCTACATGTTGCCGGAACTCGCGGCGGATATGGCGCGCGGCCACAACGTCGTCGCCAGCGTCTACGCGCAATGCCGGACGATGTACCGGACCGACGGCCCGGAGGAGTTGCGGCCGGTGGGCGAGGTGGAGTTCACCGCCGCAATCGCCGCCCGCTGCGCGGCGGGTCCGTCCGGCGCGCCCCAGGCCTGCGCCGCGATCGTCGGCTGCGCCAATCTCTCGCTGGGGGAGCGGGTGGAGCCGGTTCTCGAAGCCCTGATCCGGGCGGGCGGCGGGCGTCTTGCCGGCATCCGCAACCAGACCGCCTGGCACCCCGACCCGGCGATCAGCTCCAGCCCCGTGCAGCCGCGGCCCGGCCTGCTGCGCAGCGAGGCGTTCGGCCGCGGCGTCGCAGTCCTGGCGCGCTACGGCCTCAGCCTCGACGTCTGGGCCTACCACACCCAGCTCGGCGACCTCTACGACCTCGCCAGGGAGCATCCGGACGTCCGCATCGTCATCGACCATTGCGGCGGTCCGCTGGGGGTCGGCCCCTACGCCGGGCGGACGGCGGAGGTCTTCGCCGTCTGGCGCGACGCGATGCGCCGCCTCAGCCGCCTGCCCAACGTCCGCCTCAAGCTCGGCGGCCTGGGAATGAAGGTGGCGGGGTTTTCCTTCCACGAGCGGCCTCTGCCGCCTTCGTCGGCCGATCTGGCGGAGGCCTGGCGGCCTCTGGTGGAGACCTGCATCGACCTGTTCGGTCCGCACAACTGCATGTTCGAAAGCAACTTCCCCGTCGACAACGGGCAGTTCTCCTACCCCATCCTGTGGAACGCCTTCAAACGGCTGGCCGCAGGCTTCACGCAAGGGGAGAGGACGAGGCTCTTCGCGGGCACGGCCGCCGAAGTCTATGGCCTGCCCTTCGGCATCGGGTGAGGGACGCGCGTTTCCCGCCGCCCGGCAAACACCACGGAACAACAGGAGGACAGTATGGTTAGGCTTGCGAGCTGGTGGTCTGTTCCTTTGGCGGCGGCGGCCCTGGCCGCCGCGTCGGCATCCGCGTCGGCCGAGTATCCCGACCGCGACATCACGATGGTCGTCGGCTATTCCGCCGGCGGCGGCACCGACATCATGGCGCGGACGGTGGCCCCCTTCCTGGAGAAGTATCTGGGCGGCGACGCCCACATCGTGGTCAAGAACGTTCCCGGCGCGGGCGGGCAGCTCGGCTTCACCCGCACCGCGACGGCCGATCCCGACGGCTATACCCTGGGCACCTACAACCTGCCCGGCGCGGTGACCCTGATCTACGATCGTAAGGCCACCTATTCGCCCGACAGCTTCACCTATCTCGCCAACTTCGTCGAGGACCCCAACGTCTTCGCGGTGAAGAAGGGCAGCCCGATCAAGTCGGTCGCCGACATCGTCGCCCTGGAGAAGAAGGATCCGGGCTCGGTCACCGTGGGGCTCTCGGCCTTCGGCGGCAACGGTCACCTCGGTTCCATGCAGTTCATCGCGGCGACCGGCGTCACCTTCTCCTTCGTGCCGTTCAAGGGCGCGGCCCCGGCCCGCACCGCGGTGATGGGCGGCCACGTGCTGGTGGGCACCCAGACCCTGAGCGAGGCGCAGAGCTTCGGCGACGAACTGAAGGTTCTCGCGGTGATGGCCGACGAGCGCTCGCCGATGGCCCCGGACGTGCCGACCTTCAAGGAACTGGGCTACGACGTGGAAATGGGGTCGCTGCGCGGTTTCGTCGCGCCCGCCGGTCTCGATGCGGCGGTGCGGGACAAACTGATCGCGGCCTTCCGGGCGACCTACGAAGATCCGGAGTTCCGGGCGGCGATGAAGAAGATCAACAATCCGCTGCGCTACATCGAAGGGGGCGCCTTCGCCAAGGTCGGACACAAGCAGGCGGTCGTGATCGGCAAGATGTGGAAGACGAATCCCTGGAAATGAACCGGGGTTCCGCCTGATGCCGGGAGTCCGGGGGTGCGGGCCGAGCGTCCGCGCCCCCGGTTTTTTCCGGGGCGCGCCGGGGACTTGCCAGAGGCGCGCGGCTGGCTCACAGTCGGTGCATGCAATTTCCGCGAAGGAGTTCCCCCGATGGATGAGAAGGTCGTTCCGCTGCCCGAGGGCGCGGCGAAGATTCTGCAAGGCGTCACCACCGCGACGATCACCACGATCCTGTTGAAGAAGGGCCTGCGCAACGTCTGGATGCGCGGCGCGCGGCCGCTCATGGCGGACCAGCCGCGCCTCGTCGGGCGCGCCTTCACCCTGCGCTTCGTCCCGGCGCGGGAGGACCTCGCCACCCCCGCCTCGTGGTCCTCGCCGATCTCGACGCGCGCCGCCATCGAGGCGATGCCGGACGGGGTGATCGCGGTGATCGACGCCATGGGGATTACCGACGCCGGGGTGTTCGGCGACATTCTCTGTTCGCGGATGAAAAAGCGCGCGGTCACTGCGCTGGTCACCGACGGCGTGCTGCGCGATGTCGAGGGCGTGCGCAAGAGCGGCCTGCCGGTGTGGTGCCAGGGCTTCGCCGCGCCGCCTTCGGTCGCCGGACTCACCTTCGTCGCCTGGCAGCAGCCGGTGGGCTGCGGCGGCGTCGCGGTGTTTCCCAACGACGTGATCGTGGCGGACGCCGACGGCGCGGTGGTGATCCCCGCGGCGCTCCTGGACGAGGTGCTGGCGGAAGCGCCTGAGCAGGAGCGCATGGAGGCGTGGATCATGGAGGAGGTGGACAAGGGGGTGCCGCTTCCCGGCCTCTATCCGATGAATGCGGAGACCAAGGCGCGCTACGAAGCGTTCAAGAAAACCATCTGATCTCAGAACCGGAAATAAGGGGGGAAACCATGTGGGCGCAACGCCTGATTCTCGTCGCGGCCGCGGCGGCTTTATCCGGATGCGCGACTCCGTGGCACAAGCCGGGCGGCACGCAGGCCGAATTCGAACAGGTGTTGAGCGCCTGCCAGATCGAGGCCCAGCAGGCGGTGCCGGTGGCCACGGCCTACCGGATGACGCCGGGGCGCACCCATACCACCTCGAAGTGCAAGGACAACAAGTGCACGGAGACCACCACCTACGCACCGCCGACGATGACCCCCTACGACACCAACGAGGGGATGCGCGCGCAGTACCAGCGGGCGTGCCTGTTCCGCCACGGCTGGAGCGATGAAGAGGTGAAGAAGTGAGCCGCGCCGGGCCGGGGCGTCCACCCCGGCCCGGCGCCGGGGCTCAGGCGCCGCGCGCCTGCTCGGCGGCGGCGGCGGTCCACTCCAGCATCTCCGGGGTGGAGAGCAGGCGTTCCGCATAGGCCTTCGCGGTGGCGGGCAGCGGGATGCCGTAGATGGTCAGACGCGCCGCCACCGGGGTGAAGAAGATGTCGGCGAGGCAGTAGTCGCCGAAGAGGAACGGCCCGCCGTGCTTGGCGAGCATCTCCTCCCAGATCGCGACGACGCGGTCCACGTCTTCCTGCGCATCGGGGGTGAGCACCTTGCCGGGGAAGCTCTGGTTCAGCTTCATCCCCATTTCCTTGCGCATGTCGGGGATGAATATGTGTATCTCGTCCACCT
>JBFWJB010000009.1:0-21104 GCA_050253435.1 Rhodospirillaceae bacterium | reverse complement strand
GCCCTGACCGATTTCTCCCTCTACGGCAGCGAACAGGGCGATTACGCCGCGTTCATCGGCCAGCCGTTCTTCGGCCCGGACGGGCAGATGCGCGGCGTCATCGCGCTGCGCCTCGGGCCGGAGCTTCTCGACACCATCGTCACCTCGCGCGAAGGCATGGGCAAGAGCGGCGAATCCTACATCGTCGCCTTCGATGCGGCGCGCGCGCGCTATGAGTTCCGCACCACGGTGCACACCTCCGGCGCCGGACGCTGGGTGATGGGCGCATCGATGCCGGAACTCGCCTATTGGAAGCAGGGCCGCGCCGCAGGCGGCCAGCCGATCACCGGCGAGTTCAAGGACAGCGAGGGCGAACCGGTCCTGGTGGCGGCGACGGAGCTGGCGATTCCCGACGTCGCCTGGACCCTGGTGTCGAAGATCGACCGCGCCGAAGTGGTGTCGCCGATGCGCAACCTGGGGATCGAGATTCTCGCCCTCGGCGGCATTCTGGTGCTGTTCGTCGGCATCGGCGCCCTGATCTTCGCCGACACCTTCACCGCGCCGGTGCTCAATGCGACCCAGCTCGCCCAGGCGATCGCCGAAGGGCGGCTCGACGGGTCCATCGACACCTCGCGCGAGGACGAACTGGGGCTGCTCTCCCGCGCCCTCGACACCATGGCGCGGCGTCTGCGCGAGCACGACTGGCTGATGAGCGGCGGCTCCACCCTCAACGATACGCTGCGCGGCGAGCACGACCCGGAAAAACTGGGGGAACGGCTGCTCGACTTCATGACCGGGCATTTCCAGGCGCCGCTCGGCGCGCTCTACCTGGCGCGCCAGGATGCGCCGGTGCTGCAGTTGACGGCGCGCCACGGCGTGACCGATGCGGATGCGGAACACCGCGTCAGCATCCCCTTCGGCGACGGCATGGTCGGCGAGACGGCGGCGGAGCGGCAGGCGCACTACTTCGACACCGCGCCCGCCGACGCGCCGGTGCTCGATTACGGCGTCGGCGCCGCGCAGCCCGCGCACTTCGCCGCGGTGCCGCTCACCTTCGAGGGCAACACCCTCGGCGTGCTGCTGCTCGGCGGCTTCACGCCGTTCTCCGCGGTCGGCCGCCGCTTCCTGGCGGAGCATGCGGGCAACGCCGGGGTGCTGCTCGCCGCGGCGCAGAGCCACCAGACCATCGAGACGCTGCTCGCCCGCTCCCGCGAGCAGGAAAACGACCTGCGCGCCTCCAACACCGAGCTGAAGCGCCAGGCCCAGGCGCTGATCGAATCCGAACGCGAGCTGCAAACCCAGCAGGAGGAGCTGCGCGTCATCAACGAGGAACTGGAGGAGCAGACCCGCGCCCTGCGCAAGTCGGAGAACGAGCTGCAGACCCAGCAGGAGGAACTGCGCGTCACCAACGAGGAACTGGAGGAACGCACCCAGGAACTGGAGCTGCGCAGCCGCGCGATCCAGGCGAAGAACGACGAGCTGACCTCCGCGCGCGACGAGATCCGCCAGAAGATCCAGGAACTGGAAACCGCCAACCGCTACAAGTCGGAATTCCTGGCGAACATGAGCCACGAGCTGCGCACGCCGCTCAACAGCATCCTTATCCTGTCGCAGCTGATGTCGGACAACCGCGGCGGCAACCTTTCGGAGCGGCAGGTGGAATCGGCGCGCACCATCAACGCCGCGGGCAGCGACCTGCTCAAGCTGATCAACGACATCCTCGACCTTTCCAAGGTGGAGGCGGGCAAGATCGAGCTGGCGATGGAGCCGATGCCGATCGCCGGTTTCCTCGACGACATCGAGCGGGTGTTCCGCCCGGTTTCCGAGAGCCGCGGCATCCCCTTCGACATCACCGTGGCCGACGACGCGCCCGCCGTTTTGGTGACGGATTCCCACCGCCTGCAGCAGGTGGTGCGCAACCTCCTCTCCAACGCCTTCAAGTTCACCGAGGCGGGCGGGCGCGTCGGCCTCGCCATCGCCCGGCCGGAAGCGGCGGACCTGCCCGCGGGCGGCGCGCTCACCCCGGAGAACGCGGTGGCCTTCGCGGTGCGCGACGAGGGCATCGGCATCCCCGCGGAGCGCCAGGCCGACATCTTCGAGGCGTTCCGCCAGGCCGACGGCGGCACCAGCCGCAAGTACGGCGGCACCGGGCTCGGGCTTTCGATCTCGCGCCGCCTCGCCCAGGCGCTGGGGGGCGCCATCACGCTCGCCAGCGAAGCCGGCAAGGGCAGCGTGTTCACGGTGATCCTGCCCACCGCGCAACCCGAAACCGCGGAGGACGAAGCCCCGGAGCAGGCCGCCGAACCGCCGAAGCCCACCCCCGGCCCGGTTCCTCCGGCGCGCCGCGCGCCGCCGCCGCAGCCAGCGCGCCTGCCGCCCACCCTGCCCGAGACGGCCTCGGAAGACGTGCCGGACGACCGCCGCGACCTTGCCGAAGGCGACCGCATTCTCCTCATCGTCGAGGACGATCCCGCCTTCGCCGCGATCCTGCGCGACCTTGCGCACGAGCGCGGCTTCAAGTGCCTGATCGCCGCGGACGGCGAAACCGGCCTGCACTTCGCCGACTACTACCGCCCGAGCGCGATCATCCTCGACATCGGCCTGCCCGGCATCGACGGCTGGGAGGTGATGAGCCGTCTCAAGGACAACCCGGAAACCCGGCACATTCCGGTGCACTTCATCTCCGGCGTGGACAACGCGTTGAACGGCCTGCGCATGGGCGCGGTGGGCTTCCTCACCAAGCCGATCAGCATCGAGCATCTGGAGGCCGCCTTCGGCAGGATCGAAGAGATCATCGACAAGCCGGTGAGCGCGCTTCTGGTGGTCGAGGACGACCCCGCCCAGGCGGAGGCGATCCGCCAACTCATCGGCAACGGCGACGTGGTGACGACGATCGCGGGCGACGGCGCGGCGGCGCTCGCCGCGCTCGGCGACCGCTCCTTCGACTGCATGATCCTCGACCTCGGCCTCAGGGACATGACCGGCTTCGAGCTTCTCGAACGCCTGGGCGAGATTCCCCACTGCGCGCAGATGCCGATCATCATCTACACCGGGCGCGACCTCACCCGCGAGGAAGAGGAACAATTGCAGCGCCACGCCGACAGCATCATCATCAAGGGGGTGCGCTCGCCCGAGCGCCTGGTGGACGAAAGCGCGCTCTTCCTCCACCGGGTGGAGGCGGCGCTGCCGGAGCGCCAGCGCGCGATGATCCGCATGATGCACGACCGCGACGCGGCGCTGAAGGAACGCACGGTGCTTCTGGTGGACGACGACATGCGCAACGTCTTCGCGCTCTCGAGCGTGCTGGAGGACAAGGGCATCGCCGTGGTGATCGCCCGCGACGGCAAGGAGTGCCTGGCGCGGCTGGCGGACAACCCCGGCATCGACCTCGTCCTCATGGACATCATGATGCCGGAGATGGACGGCTACGAGGCGATGCGCGAAATCCGCAAGAACCGCGCCTACGCCAAGCTGCCGATCATCGCGCTCACCGCCAAGGCGATGAAGGGCGACCGCAACAAGTGCGTGGAGGCGGGCGCCAGCGACTACCTGGCGAAGCCGGTGGATACGGAGAAGCTCTTGTCGCTGCTGAGGGTATGGCTCTATCGATGACGACGGATCTCGTCCGGCTGGAAAACGAACGCCTGGAGATGCGCCTGCTGCTGGAGGCGATCTACCAGAAGTCCGGCTACGACTTCCGCGGCTATGCCTCCGCCCACATCAAGCGGCGGCTGGAGCACGTGCGCAACCGCGCCGGGCTCGCCACCTTCTGCGAGGTGACGCACCGCCTGATCTGGGACGCCGAGTTCTTCGATTCCGTGCTCTCCGCGCTCTCGATCAACGTCACCGAGATGTTCCGCGACCCCGGCTTCTACCGCGCGGTGCGCGAGCAGGTGGTGCCGGTGCTCAAGACCTATCCCTTCATCAAGGTGTGGCACGCCGGCTGCGCCGCCGGGCAGGAGGTCTACTCCATGGCGATCCTCCTCGCCGAGGAGGGGATGAAGGAGCGCGCCCAGATCTACGCCACCGACATCAACCCGCCGGTGCTGGAGATCGCGCGGCGCGGCATCTATCCGCTGGATGCGGTGCGCCACTACACCGCCAATTACCAGAAGGCGGGGGGAGCCTCGTCGTTCTCCGAATACTACACCGCGGACTACGACTCGGTGGCGGTGAAGACGGCGCTGAAAAAGAACGTGCTGTTCTCGCCGCACAACCTGGTCACCGACGGCATCTTCGGCGAGATGAACGTGATCTTCTGCCGCAACGTGCTGATCTATTTCGGCGACGAATTGCAGAACAAGGTGATCAAGCTGTTCCTCGACAGCCTGTGCAACGGCGGCTTCCTCTGCCTCGGCACCAAGGAGAGCCTGCGCTTCTCCGATTATGCGGACGCCTTCGAGGTGGTGGACGCGCGGGAGAAGATCTACCGCAAGCGGCCCGCCCTGCCCGCGTCCGAAGCGGAGGCGGAATGACCCCCCCGCCCGCAGCGGGCGCGGTGGTGATCGGCGCCTCGGCCGGAGGGCTTGCCGCGATCGGCGCGCTGCTTTCCGCCCTGCCCGCCGACTACCGCCTCGCGGTGGTGGTGGTGCAGCACATTCCGGCAGATGCGGAGGATACTCTGGTGCGGCGGTTCCGGCGCAACTGCCGCCTGCCGGTGCGCGAAGCGGAAGACAAGGACACGGTGGAACCCGGCATAGTCTTCATTGCGCCTGCAGACTATCATCTTATGATTGAACCCGACCGCAGGTTCAGCTTATCTAGAGAAGAACGAGTCAACTTTTCCCGCCCTTCGATCGACATCTTGTTCGAAACCGCGGCGGAAGCCTTCTGCAACCGGCTGGTCGGTGTTATCTTGACCGGCGCCAGCCTCGACGGCGCAGCCGGCTTGGCGAGAATCGCAGCGATGGGAGGAAGCGGCGTGGTGCAGTCCCCCGAAACGGCCGAAGTGGACGTGATGCCGCGCGCGGCGCTTGCCGCCTGCGCCGCCGCCCGCGCCCTGCCGCTGGCGGAGATCGGCGCCCTGCTCGCCCGCCTCACCCCGGAATCGGAGGCCCCATGCCCGCCGATATCCTGATCGTCGACGACAACCCCAACAATCTTTTCGCGCTGGAAAACCTTCTGGCGTCGCCGGACCTCAACATCATCACCGCGAATTCCGGCAACGAGGCGCTGGCCAAGACCCTCTCCCACGAGTTCGCCATCGCGCTCCTCGACGTGCAGATGCCGGAGATGGACGGCTTCGAAACCGCGGAGCTGATGCGCGGCAACTCGCGCACCCGCCACATCCCGATCATCTTCGTCACCGCCAACCGCAGCGAGCGCGAATACGTGTTCCGCGGCTACAATTCCGGCGCGGTGGACTATCTGGCCAAGCCGCTCGACGTCAACATCCTGAAAAGCAAGGTCAACGTCTTCCTCGAGCTGCACCGCCAGCGCCGCGCGCTGGAGGAGAAGACCCGCGAGCTCGACGCCAAGATCGCCGAGATGGAGCGCCTGCAGAGTCTGTTGCAGGAGCGCAACGAACAACTGCGGGTGTTGTCGCGCACCGACCGCCTCACCGGCATTTTCAACCGCCTCTCCTTCGACGAAACGCTGGATTACGAGTGGCGGCGCTGCGCCCGCGGCGGCAAGCCTCTCACCCTGATCATGGCCGACATCGACCACTTCAAGGCCTACAACGACCGCCTCGGCCACATCGCGGGCGACCACTGCCTGAAGCAGGTGGCCTGGGCGCTGTCCGCCGCATTGATGCGCCATGTGGACACCATCGCCCGCTACGGCGGCGAAGAGTTCGCCGCGATCCTGCCGGAAACCGACGAAAGCGGCGCGGTGGCGGTGGTCACAAGGATGCGCAACGCGGTCAAGGCGCTCAACATCGCGCACCCCGCCTCGCCCACCGAGACCCACGTGACGATCAGCCTCGGCGTCGCCTCGATACTGCCCGACCCGGAGATATCCCCCCTGCGCCTGATCGAAATGGCCGACGAGGCGATGTACCGCGCCAAGGCCCAGGGACGCGACCGCTGCGCCCTCTACAGCCAGCTCGGCTGAAGCGCCGCCGCCGGAAATGGGGAGCCGGATGTCGGAGGAATGATGGGGGAGCCCCGACATCCGGACCGAACGCCGTCAGGGTGAAGATCCGGCGTTCGTGTCAGGCGCCGGAGGTGGGGACGTTCCCGCGCGCCTGCTGTGGTGGTTCCGCAACCTTCCTTCAGCCGTCATCGTTTTCCGGGCGCGCCCGGGATCAAGACGTCCCGGATAAACGCCGCGGCCTTCTCGACGATGCGGATGAAGCGGCGTGCGGCTCCGGGATGCGGAGCCCCGCCGGAAAAAGCAAGCCGGATGCCGGAGGAATAATGGGGGAGAGTCCCGGCATCCGGACCGAACGCCGCTGGGGGAAGAACCGGCGTTCGTGTCAGGCGCCGGGGGTGGGGATGGCCCCGGGCGCCCGCTTTTTTGGGGGGGGTGGTTCTAAAGCTCCGCCGAGCCGTCTCCCCCTGCCCCGCAGGGGGAGACGGCTCCATCGATCATGACGCGGAACCTCCGTTGCCTTGGGTCTGGTAGGCGGCGGGGGGCCTTGCGTCGGACGCCACCTTGGCGCCGATCCGCCCACCGGTGAGGAAGTCGGCAACATAGATGCTGGCCAGCAGCCCAAGGCCGACCATGTCGGAGAACGTCTCCGGGTAGATCAGCGCCACGCCCGAGACGAAGACCCAAGCCCGCGCCAGCGTGCCGAGGCGTCCGACCCGGTAGAGATACCCTTCGAACGCCGCAGCGATCAGCCAGACGGCGATGATCGCCGTCACCGCCGCGTGCGCGACGCCGAGCAGGGGGCCCTGAAGGATAAGCGCCGGGTTCAGCACGAACAGGAACGGCAGGATGAACAGCACGCCGCCGAGGCGCATGGCGTAGAAGCCGGTGCGCGTGGGATTGGCGTCCGCAATTCCCGCCGCGGTGATCGCCGCCAGCGCGACCGGCGGGGTGAGATAGGACATCATGCCCCAGTAGAGAATGAACAGGTGGCTCGCCATCGGGTCCAGCCCGGCCAGGACCAGGGCCGGCGCAAGCAGCACCGACAGGAAGATGTAGCAGGCGCTCACCGTCATCCCCATGCCGAGGACGAAGCTGGTCACCGCGCCGGCGATCAGCATCAGCGGGATGCTGCCGCCGGCGTAGAGCAGGAGTTCGCGCGAGAAGGCCCCGGCGACCCCGGTATAGGACAGGCCGCCGACGATCAGGCCGACGCCGGCGAGAATCGCCACCAGGCTCGCAACGCTGCGGGTGATGCCGAGCAGGAGCTGGCGCAGGCGCAGCAGGGTGATCCGGTCCTTCTTGCGGAAGATGGAAATCAGCAGCAGGACCAGCGTGGTGTAATAGGGCGCATAGCTGTCGAGCCGCATGAACAGCAGCACGAAGATCAGCATCACCAGGCTGAAGAGATAGGGCCAGCCGTCCTTCAGCACGGGGAGGAGACGCGGAACTTCGGCGGGATTCATGCCGCGCAGGTCGTTCTTCGCGGCGAAGGTGTCCACCTGCACCAGAAGCCCGAGATAGAAGAGAAACGCCGGCAGCGTCGCCGCGACCATGATGTCGGCATAGGGAACGCCGAGGAACGAGGCCATAATGAAGGCCACCGCGCCCATCACCGGCGGCATCAGCGTCGCCCCGGTGGAGGCGCAGGCTTCCACCGCCCCGGCATAGTGCGGCGGGTAGCCGACGCGTTTCATCGTCGGAATGGTCACCGGGCCGGTGGTCAGCACGTTGGAAATCACGCTGCCCGAAAGGCTGCCCAGGATGCCGCTCGACAGTACGGCGACCTTGGCCGGTCCGCCCCGGCTGCGTCCCATCAGGGCGACGGCGAAACTCATGAAGAAGCGTCCGCCGCCGAGCACGGTGAGGGTGGTGCCGAAGATGACGTAGCCGATCACCAGGTCGGCGACCGCCTGCATCGGCACGCCGATGATGCTTTCGACGCCGAGCACGTGGGCGCGGATGGTGCCGCCGAGGCTGTACTCGGTGCCCCACAGGAAGCCGGGCATATAGTCGGCGAACAGCGGATAACAGCCGAAAAACAGGCTGACGGCCAAAAGCGCGGTGCCGGCGCAGCGCCGCGTCCCTTCCAGGATCAGCACCAGCAGCACGCCCGCGGCGATGGTCACCGGCAGGGGCGCGTTGAGATCCCAGCCTTCCTGGATGATGCGCAGTCCGTGCACGCCGATATAGATCGTCACGCCGATCGCGATGGCGCCGAACGCCCAGTCATAGAGCGGCACGCGGTTCCGGTCCGCCGCGCGCGCCGGATAGATCAGGAAGGTGGCCGCAACGAAGAGGCCGATAATGTAGTAGAGGTACGAGTTGCCGAGCGGCATCAGGTCCTGGTCGACCGTCAGCAGCAGGCCGAAGGTCTGGTTGACCGTCAGCACCACGCCGATCATCCCGAAGGTGATCGCAGCCCAAAGCGATGGACCCGAAAGCCTGCCGACGCCGACTTCTTCGTCGAGAGGCAGCATGGCGGCGGCGTTCTGCGTATCGGTATTTCCAGACGCTCCCTCGACGGGCGGCGCTTCATGCACTGCGGCAGTCTCGACCGGTTCCGGCAGGTTAGGGGAGGATTGCATAGAGATTGCCTTTCAATGAGGAGAGAAAGGGGGGCCGGACGCCATGCGCGCCCGGCCCGCCGCCGCCAGGCTGGGTCAGAACTTCGCCAGCACCGTTTTGCGGTGCGTCTCCCAGATCTTGGCGAACTCGCTGTCGCTCTTGCCCTTGCCCTCGGCAACGGCGTCCTTCCATGCCGCCTGCAGGGCATGCATCCGCGCCAGGCGCTTGTCGTTCCACTCGGTCATCTCGGGCGTCCAGATGCCGCGCTCTTTCAGATACTTGATCGCGCCGGGGTGGAACGGCACATCGATCGGCGGAGTGCCGGCCTGCTTGAGGTCCCAACGCGGCGTCACCGCGGTCACGTCCTTGTAGATCGAGAAGGTCTGGTCCATCGCCTTGATGAAGTTGTAGGCCTCATCTTCCGATGCATCGGCGCGCACGATCAACACCGGATACCGCCAGGCGAGGAGGTCGATCGGATGCTCCTTGCTGATCCCGGCGCCGACGGTTTCCTTAAAGGGAGAGAAGAACGGCGCAACGGAAAGCAGGCGCTTCCAGGCTTCCTTGTCGTTCGGATCGAAGGAAAGCCAGCGCAGGCCGCGCGGCGATTCCATGAGTTCGTAGATCTGGCTGGGCGTGGTGGACGAGCAGGTCGCATCCGCCTTGCCTTCGACCAGCGACTTCATCGCCGCGTTGTAGGTCGGGAAGAGCACCGGGACGACGTCGTCCTCGGTCAGGCCGCCGAAGGCCAGGTAGGCATTGCACTTGATGCGCATCGAGGGGTTGCCCGCGCCGTAGGCGAAGCGATGCCCCCGCAGATCGGAAAGGGTCTTGATATTGGCGTCGGCGGCGGTGAACACGCCGTGCGAGGACGGCCGTCCGCCGAGAGTGCGGATGTCCTGGGGACCCCAGCGGCGGCTGGCGAAGTCCTCGGTGCCTTCGGCGGCGAAGAACGCCTCCGTGGCAAGAAAGCCGACGCTCGCGCGCTTGCTCAGAACCGGCTCCAGCCGGCCAACGGCCGAACCGGAGGGCTGAATCCGCACCCGGGAGCCGAACTTCTTACCGAAAGCGTCCGCAACAGCCGAAGCCTCGGCATATCCGGCCGAACCGACGTCGTAGGAGGTCCAGCTCATGGTGCTGGGCACCTTGGCCAAAGTGTCGTCCTTGGCATAAAGGCCGGTGGTTGCGGTGAGGCCGACAAGCGCCGCTATGGCGGCTGTGACCATCGGTTTCGAGATGTGCATTTACATCCTCCTGTTCAATGCGTTGTACCGTTCTTGCGCGTCGCCTTGAGCCGGCGCCGGCCCTGGGTGTGCCCCCTTCTGAAGGGGGGTTCGTTGATCGCGTCCGCCGACATGCCGCCTGCATCGACGCAGACCGCACCGTTCATTCTCCAGCGGAAAACGACAACAGCAGACCAAAAATAACAGACATTTCGTCTCCTTCTCTTCATTCTCCCAGAGAACATTTCGTAATTTACTTGATATTTTACTTAATATCTTTGATGCATATGCGTGTTTTATCTATACAACAATAACCCTTATACGGGGTCCCACCAAAAAACATCCGGAGACCGGTCGAGCGGCACGAACTGGGCCGTCAGCGCCGGCATGCCGAACTCGGCGATGTTTTCGGGCGTCCAGCCGTCCGCGCGCAGCACCGTGCGGATCGGCCTGGGTTGGGAAAACAGGATCAATTCGTTGCGGCGCGTGCCGAAAACCTGGCCGGTCACGCCCGCGGCGGCATCGGACAGAAGATAGGCGACGAGCGGCGCGTTCTTCTCGGGCGAGAGCAGCTTCAGCTTTTCCACCCGGGCCTGCTGTTCGGGCGTATCGACGGGGATGGAATTGGTCATCCGGCTCCACGCGAAGGGGGTGATGCAGTTGGAGCGGACCCCGTAACGCTGCATGTCGAGCGCGATCGACTTCGACATCGCGACGATGCCCAGCTTGGCCGCCGAGTAGTTGGCCTGCCCGAAGTTGCCGATCAGCCCCGAGCTGGAGGTCATGTGCACGAAAGCGCCGGAGCCCTGCGCGCGGAAATGGGGCGCGGCGGCGCGCGACACGAAGAACGATCCGTTGAGGTGTACGCCGATCACTGCGAGCCACTGCTCCGGCGTCATCTTGTGGAAGATCTGATCGCGCAGGATTCCGGCGTTGTTGACGACACCGTCGACGCGCCCGAAGGTCTCGACGGCGCAGGCGACGATCTTCTGCGCCGATTCCCAGGTCGCGACGCTCTCGGTGCTGACCACGGCCTCGCCGCCCAGCTTCTCGATCATCGCCTTGGTTTCCTCGCCGGGGCTCGCGGACGCCTGGCTGTCTCCGGTGAGGCTGACGCCGATATCGTTGACCACGACCCGCGCGCCCGCCCTGGCGGCTTCGAGGGCGATCTCACGGCCGATGCCGCCGCCGGCCCCGGTCACGATGACGACTTTGTTCTCGAGCAACATCGTATTGCCTTCCCTTTCTCAAACCGATTTGCGGCGCCGCAGCGCAATGAGTTCCATCAGCGAGCGGTCGCGCCAGGCCACGCGCTCGTCCCATCGGTCGAGCGGCAGGGCGGCGCGGCGCGCCTTTTCCACCTTCGCCACCAGGTCGGGCGTCCACGGGTCGTGCTGGCCGCGTTCGGCCCCCATGCGCGCATAGGTGTCGCCGACCTTGTCGGCGTGCGAAGCGATGCCGCCCCGGGCGTTGAGGTCCGCCGTCTCGAACGGCCCGACCACCGACCAGCGCAGGCCGAGGCCGTCGCGCATGATCACATCCACATCCTCCACCGAGACGACGTCGTCGCGCACCAGGCAATAGGCCTCGCGCAGCACCGCACCCTGCAGCCGGTTGAAGACGAAGCCCTCGATCTCCTTCTTGATGCGCACCGGCGAGAGGCCGACGGCGCGGTAGATCTCCTCGCTGCGGGCGATCGTCGCCTCGCCGGTGAACGGCGCGGTCACGATCTCGATGACGGAAATCAGGTAGGGCGGATTGCCCGGATGGCCGACCAGGCAGCGCGCGCGCCCCGGCAGATCCTCGGTGAACGACGACGGCAGCAGCGCCGACGACGAACTCGCGAGGATGGTCTCGGGCGCCGCGAGACGGTCGAGGTCGGCGAAGAGCTTCTGCTTGAGCGGAAGCTTCTCGGGGGCGCATTCCTGAACCAGGGCCGCACCCGCGACGGTCTCTTCGAGCGTCGGCACGACGGAGACCCGCGCCGCGATGGCCTCCGGCGCCTCGGCAATCAGATCGAAACTCCGCAGATCGCGCAGCCGCAGTTCCACCTCTCCCGGAACCGCCGAACGGCGCGCCGGATCGGGGTCGTAGACCCGCACGGAAAAACCGGCGCGCGCGAAGACGATAGCGAACGCCACGCCGATACTGCCGCTGCCGACGATCCCGATTACACCCGTCTTCTTCACCTCAGTCATCATATCCTCGGATCATTTCCGCCGTATCACCCGCACCGTTCCGTAGCCGTTGCCGGCTACGGAATACCGGTATCGCAATCCGACGGCAGCCCGCGCGGGCCGCGCCGTCAGACCCGCTCGATCACCGCGGCGGTTCCCTGGCCGACGCCGACGCACATCGTGCACAGCGCCCGGCGGGCCTTCTTCTCTTCCAATTCGCACAGCGCGGTGATCACCAGCCGGGCGCCGGACATGCCGACCGGGTGGCCGAGGGCGATCGCCCCGCCGTTGGGATTGACGTGCGGCGCATCGTCGGGAAGCCCGAGATTGCGCATCACCGCCAGGGCCTGCGAGGCGAACGCCTCGTTGAGCTCGATCACGTCCATATCGGCGAGATCCAGCTTGAGCCTGGCCAACAGCTTGCGGCTGGCCGGCTCCGGCCCCATGCCCATGATGCGCGGCGGCACGCCCGCCGCGGCGAAACCGACGAAGCGCGCGCGCGGCGTCAAACCATACCGCCGCGCCCCCTCCTCCGAGGCCAGCAGCAGGGCCGCCGCGCCGTCGTTGACGCCGGAGGCGTTGCCCGCCGTCACCGTCCCGGCGGGGCCGATCACCGGGGTCAGCTTCGCCAGCCGTTCCAGGGTGGTGTCGGGCCGCGGGTGCTCGTCGACCTCCACGACGACCGGATCGCCCTTGCGCTGCGGAATGACGACCGGCACGATTTCCCGGGCGAAGCGCCCGCGCGCCATGGCCGCCGCCGCCCGCTGCTGGCTGGCGAGGGCGAAGGCGTCCTGGTCGGCGCGGCTGATGTCGAAGTCCTTGGCGACGTTTTCCGCGGTTTCCGGCATCGAATCGACGCCGAAGGCGGCCTTCATCCGCGGGTTGACGAAGCGCCAGCCGGTGGTGCTGTCGAAGAACTGGACCTTGCGCGAAAAGGCGTCCGCCGCCTTGCCCATGACGAACGGCGACCGCGACATGCTTTCGGCGCCGCCGGTGACCATCAGGTCGGCCTCGCCGAGGGCGATCACCCGGGCGGCGATGGCGATGGCGTCCATCGCCGACGCGCAGTTGCGGTTGATCGTGGTGCCGCCGACGCCGACCGGCAGCCCGGCGAGGAGACCCGCCATCCGCGCCACGTTCCGGTTGTCTTCGCCCGCCTGGTTCGCGCACCCCAGCACCACGTCGCCGACCGCTTCCCAGTCGAGGTTGGGGTAGCGCTCGATCAGCGCCCTGATCGGAATCGCCGCAAGATCATCGGTCCGCACCGCCGCCAAAGCGCCGCCGTAACGGCCCACCGGGGTCCGCACCGCGTCGCAGATAAATACGTCACTCATCAAACAACCCTTTCCAACAGGTCCGAAACACGATGCTTGGCAAGCATCCGATCCACCATCTGCGGAGCCAACCCGAGATAGTTTGCGGGGTCGCAGGCGCGGGCGATGGCGTCCGCGCTCCCCAACGCTTCGACGATGCACGGAATTTCGACCAGAACGTCGGCCAGCGCGCGCTTTTCGGTGACGGCGGTGCGGCAGGCGTCATAGACGACGTCGTGCGCCCGCTGGCGGCCGAGGGCGGGCGCCACCGCCATCATCACCGCCTCGGAGACGATCAGCCCGCCGCTGAGCGCGAGGTTCTTGCGCATCCGGTCGGCATCCACGGTCAGGCCCGCCAGCATGAACTTCGCCTGCGCCAGCGCGCCGGAGGTCAGCAGGCAGGTTTCCGGAATCGCCAGCCACTCGGTGTGCCAGGGGCCGGTCGCCCTTTCCAGGTCGTGCACCATGCCGTCCAGCATCAGCGCAACCTGCTGCCGCACGCCCTTCGCACAGGCGAGCATCACCTCCGACGAGATCGGATTGGACTTCTGCGGCATGGTCGAGGAGGCGCCGCGGCCCTTGACGAAAGGCTCGGCCACTTCTCCGAATTCCGTCGTCATCAACAGCGCGACGTCGGTGGCGATCTTTGCGAGGCTGCCGGTGACCAGCCCGCAGAAGCCGATGACCTCGGCCAGGCAGTCGCGCGCCACGTGCCAGGTGATCTCGGGCTGCGCCAGTCCGATCTCGTCGCAGAACGCAGCCTGAATCTTCAGCCCGTCGTCGCCGAGCGAGGCCAGCGTACCGGCCGCTCCGGCCAGCTCGCCCACCAGCACGCGGGGGCGCAACTGCTCGAGGCGGTCGATATGCCGGTCGATCATCGACAGCCAGATCGCCGTCTTGTAGCCGAAGCTGATCGGCGCGGCCTGCTGCAGATGGGTGCGCCCCGCCATCGGCGTGTCGCGGTGGCGGCGGGACAGATCGCGCAACGTCGCCTGCAACTCCTGAAGGTCCGCAGACATCAGATCCAGCGCGTCCCGTATCTGCAAGACCGTCGCGGTGTCCATGATGTCCTGCGTGGTGGCGCCCCAATGCACGAACCGTCCGGCCTCGCCGCAGGCTTCCGACAGTTGGTGGACAAGCGGCAGGATCGGATAGCCGACGATCTCAGTCTCATGGCGCAAGCGGTCGAAGTCGATCTCCAAGGCGCCTGCAACCGCCGTGATGGCGTCCGCGGACTCCGCCGGGATCACCCCGACCGCAGCCTCGGCGCGCGCCAGCGCGGCTTCGACCAGCAGATAGTGGCGGACCAGCGACTCGTCGGAAAACACCGCGCGCATGGCCGCAGCACCAAATATGTCGCGAAAGATGAGCGATTCCGTGACAACACTCGGCATTCGAGAGACCTCCACAGCTTGTTGCAACCAATCCCGCCTACTGCCACCTCCGGGATGGAGGCTTGCCGTCACCTCATCGCGTAGCGGATTGCCGAATAAGTTCGTACATATCGGCGGACCTGTCAATAAGTTCGTACATATCGACGGGGCTGTCAATAGGTTCGTACATAACTTTCGGATGCGCGGCGAACCGCGCACGACAGCGGCTGCCGATGCGTCGGTTGGCGTCTCTACAGGTGGGGGGTCGTCTATGGATCGGCGGCGCCGTGCGCCTGCCGCCGCTGGCGACCGCGTGCGCGCAGGGCCTGCGCAGGCCGCGGGAAGGCATCGTCCCGCGGAAGAGCCGGACGATGGTTCAGATGCTGCCGGAAAGGCCGTTGGGCTTTTCGTGCCGCAGCAGGCGCACCTCGTAGAGGAAGCGGTCGGCCGGGTGGAAGCTGCAACTGGCGACGAAGATGTGCCCCTTTGCATCCACATAGTGCCGGTCGATCTCCAGTGCATAGGAGCCCGGCTCGGCCTTCAGCATCGGCGCGACCGCCGCAGGCACGCCGGTCGCGCGGATATACTGGCGCACCTCCGCAGTGCGCAGGCCCGCATCCTCCCAGATCAGCGACGCCACCAGGCCCGTATAGTCGCGCACCCGGGCCCTGACGATGGCGGCGTAGGCCATATCGACGTAGACGTCGGTCCAGCCGAGGGGGAGGCCTTTTTTCGTGCGGCTTCTGCGCAGACTCGACACCCGCAGCCACGGGTGCCCGATAGAGCACCCCAACCGCTCGGCGAGCGCAGCATCGGTCACCACTTCGACGATCTCGCGGACCTCTCGTTTCGCCTCGGCGTCGAACTGGACGATGTCTTCGATCGACGCGAGCCTTTGCACATAGCTCTCGGGGCCGTTCATCGGCTTGACGGCTTCCACACGCGTCCCGGTATTGCGGGTCCGCGAAATCATCCCGGCTTCCTGCAACTCGCGCAAAGCCGCCCGCACAGTTGCCCGACTGACTGCAAATGCCTTCGCCAACTCCAACTCAGTCGGCAGAACAGTACCGACAGGATATTCGCCGTCCGTGATGCGTTGGACGAGCGTTTTAGCCACTTGAGCCCAGCGGGTTTTCAAAGCCGTCCACTCCAGCGTTTCTTTCTTATCTGATCTCTTAGCTCGTCATGGTGAAAATGAACAGACCGAATGTTCTGTGCGCATGAGAAGCACTTGGCCGGCGCGAGGATTGCTCCGCCGGCGGCAGACGATGCGCAAGCCGCACCGATGGCCTCGAATAAACCGCAAGGTGTTTCTTGCCATCCCCGGCCGGGGTGGCGGCGGTCTTTCAGCCGGCAGGCTTTCCCGCGTTGCGCGATGGCGCGGCCCGCCGGACGGCGACCTCCGGAAACGACGGAAACCCCGGCGTGACGAGGCTCCCTCGTCACGCCGGGGCGGAACCGGTCGGATCCTGAGGTATCGATAAGGATCAGGAGGGTTCGCCTCCCCAGTTCGCGTCGGAAAGAACGGAGGTGGTGTGGTCGCCGAGCTGGGGCGACGGCGTGGCCGCGACCATCGGCTCGCCATCGATGACGATGGGCGTGCGCAGGCCGGGGATCGAGCCGCCCTTGGCCCGGGGTTCCGGAAGGTCGATGCGCATGCCCCGGTGAACCACCTGCGGATAGGCGAAGACCTCGGCAAGGTCGTAAATCGGCCCGCAGGGGAAGTTCACCGCGGTCAGCCGCTCGAGCAGGTCGTCCCGGGCGAACGTTTTGGTGCGGGAGGTCAGCGTTTCGATCAGCGGCACGCGGTTGACCACGCGGTCGCGGTTCGTCGCATAGGCGGGATCCTTGGGGTCCGGCGCGCCGAGCACCTCGCACAGCCTGGCGAACTGCTTGTCGGTGCCGCAGGCGATGAGCACGTGACCGTCGGAGGTGGGAAACACCTGCCACGGCACGACGCTGATGTGCCCGTTGCCCATGCGCGGCGGCAGCTCGCCGGAGACCAGATAAGCCTCCGCCTGGTTGCCCAGAACCGACACCTGGCTGTCGAGGAGCGACATGTCGATGTGGCTGCCCTTGCCGGTCTTCTGCCGGCCCCAGAGGGCGGCCAGAACGCCGATGGCGCCGTAGGTGCCGGTGAGAACGTCGGTGTAGGCGACAGCGGTCTTCATCGGTTCGCCGTCGGGCTCGCCGGTGAGCGACATGATGCCGCCGAGCCCCTGCATGAGAAAATCGTACCCGGCGCGCTCGGCATCGGGACCGTCCTGGCCGAAGCCGGTCACCGAGCAATAGATCAGGCGCGGGCAGGCCTTATGAAGCGTTTCGTAGTCCAGTCCGTACTTCTTCAGGCCGCCGACCTTGAAGTTCTCCAGCAGGATGTCGGCATGGGCGGCCAGATGGCGCACGATGGCCTGCCCTTCCTCGGTCTCGAAATCCGCCTCGATCGAACGCTTGCCGCGGTTGGTCGAGTGGTAGTAGCTCGAACCGATCGGCTTGCCGTTCACGCCCATGACGAACGGCGGACCCCACCCGCGGGTATCGTCGCCGCATCCCGGCCGCTCGACCTTGACGACATCGGCGCCGAGATCGGCCAGCAGCTGCCCGATCGAGGGCCCCGCCAGAATCCGCGCCAGTTCCAGGACTTTGATACCTTCGAGCGGTCTACTCATGGGTTCACTCCGACTTTTTGGAAAACAGCCATCGCCGATGGCCTTTGCGTCAGGGGCGACAACGCCTCTGGCCACAATATGTCCGAACCTATTGGGCGTTGTCAATAGGTCCGGACATATTAAAATGGCGCACAGGCATCCCGGCTCGAATGATTCCCGTCAACCCAATGGCCGATAAAATACAAATGGTTATGCAGGGGATGGAAACACGCCCATGGGGCGGCCGTGGAACGGCGCGCCCGAATTATTTTCAAAAATCATCAGGAACCGCTCCAGGCCGGCTGCTGAAACGGCCTTTAGGGGCGGCGCCAGGCGCGCGAAAAGACACTTCGGGGAAAGCGGCCGGAAAGCCGCAGAAATCTTGGAGCGGGTGAAGGGAATCGAACCCTCGTCGTAAGCTTGGGAAGCGCTTCGGACGCCATTTAGGCGTCAAGAGGATTCTATAGGTTCGTTATTTTTCAATATGATAACGGTTTCTGTGGGTCGCGCTAGGTTCCTCTAAGTTCGCTATTCGCGGTCCAATTTGGTCCAAAGTGCGAGGGAAACCGCCGTTCATCACTTGACCATATTCCCCGCGCACCGTGAGTAACATACACGACAAAAGCGTATGTTACTCACACAAACCCATAAGCTTCATTGCGTATCACATACATATTACACGACATAAACATAGTTTAGAAAATCATACTCAATATATGTTGACGGTATACTGGGGTTCGTCTAGGCTACCTATATCCCGTCGCCCCTGCTAAACGGTCGTGCAGGGGATAGGTTTGACACCCGGGTCGCATGAGAGCACGTATGGTTGCCGTTGGCCTCTGGGCCATGAAGCCATGTCAGAAGGCGCTTTGGCCTGCGCAACGCCTGACTAGTTCTGCCTCCGATGGGGACCGCTTTACCGCATGGTAAAAGTCCTAAACCCGGTGTCGGTCACTCCTTGATGCTGACGATCCTGTCTATGGGATGGCAGGTCACAGCCAAGGTGTGACCACGAAATGGCCCTCTCCGACTACGTCTCCCGCAAGGACCTTGCCGCCCGCGGCCCGATCCCATACTCCACCCTGAAAAAGCTCGCCCGCGACCCAGCAGGCCCGCCTTTCGTCCGCATCGGCGACCGGGTTTTTTATCACGTTCCGTCGGTCGAGGCTTGGCTCGCCGCTCAGGCTGGCGCCACCGTGGCCACAACGCGCCGACGCGGGCGCCCGACGAAGGCGGAGCAGGTCGAACGCCAACGTCTCCGCGACCAGTCGGCGCAAAACGCCGACGTCGCCTCCTGACTTCGCGCATCTGGTATAGACAGATGACGATGTCAGTAGAGACGGGAGTCTCCACGCACCGATCGGGCGTGTCTCCCATCCAGCTTCGCCTCATGGAAGCTCGGGCGGATATTGATTGTTCGGCACCTTCACACATCGCGTTCCAGCATTCGGCTCTATGCCAGTTGGGGCTCCCACGACGTGACACCAGTAAAGCTACCTTTGAGAGGCGATGCGGGGCCGCGTCTATTTTTATCCAGGCGGGCGCCCTCTGGTCAGGGTCAACTTGGGAACCGCAACGACTGCCCTACGGCGGCCGCGCGCGGCTGGTGCTCATCCACATCTGCTCGCGGGCGATCGTTACCCGGTCGCAAACGGTTGAGGTCGGAGCGACGTTACGCGAGTTCTTGACCCGTCTGTCGATCGATCCCTGCGGGATCGAATACCGACGAGTATGGGCTCAAATCAAGGCTCTGGCCGCATGCACAATCCGCATCGGCTTTGGCGATGGTCTCGCCGCTCCGGCAACCACCCTGGATGCGAGGCCGTTCGCTGCGTGGGAAGATATCGGTTCTCGATGGCCAGGCATCATCACGCTGACAAAGGACTTCTACATCGGGCTTCTTGATCACGGCGTACCGCTCAACCCGCGTGCTTTAGCCGCTCTCCGGCATTCGGCCCTCGCGCTTGATGTGTACACGTGGGCGGCGCATCGACTGCACAGATTGGATCGTCCTCTACGTCTGGGGTGGCCAGTCCTGCAGGGGCAGTTTGGGGGGGAATATCGATCGGCACGGGATTTCCGACGTGAGTTTCTGCGCGCGCTGGCGCAGGTCCGTGACGCATATCCCGCAGCGCAGATTCAGCAGCCCCCGCGGGGTGGTTTGCTGCTTTTGCCTAGTCCTCCGCCGATCACTCGCAGGGAGGTATCGGCATGTGGATAACCCGCGCTCAGCGAAATCTGTCCACGGTACATCACCCCCTTTTGTGCGGTACATCGCCCCCCAACGGTGGGGGGATCGTGCGGTACATCACCCCCCCTACTGATAATAGACCTTTAGCTTTTCCTTTAAGTTCGTTGCCTGTGGATACCGGAGGCATGCAATGAAAATCACAATTCTCTCGGTCTTGGTACGCTACGCGGTGATGGCAGCGCTCGACATGGGCGGCATGCTGGCAGTGCTTGCGGCATGGTCGTTTTGCATGGGGCTTGCGATCTCCTACGCGATTGCAGCGCAGCGGCCCGACATCCTGATTTGGATGCGCGATCATACATTCGCGCTCGTTCTTTGCGGCGTCATCGTCACACTCGTGAATGTGGCTACGTGGTACGCCGCGTGGTCGCGTCGCGTTTCGCGCGCTGCTGCAGACCACCTCCTCAATCGCGGGGAGGTGTAAATGTCGGCAGGGCAGTTTTTCGTTCCCGAAGCAACGGACTGGGCCGCAAACGCGATCGACACGCTTTTCAAATCGGACGGCTCGCTCGCTGCCGCGATCGGCGCTGCGAATTTCGTCTATGCCTCGATCGGCGGCGTGATGCTGCTGTATCTGATTGTGCGCGTCGTCATGGAAACGGGTCAGCACGGGTCGATCGCCGGTAAGAACTCTGAGATTTGGTTTCCCATCCGCTTTGTGACGGCGGTCGGACTAATCGCGCCGCTGCCGCCGATCGGTCTGAATGCCGCACAGTACATCACCATTGGCGTTGCGCGCGCCAGCGCGGCGGCGGCCAGCCATGTTTGGGAAGCAGCTATCGACGCATCAAGCGACATGAAACCCTTGATCGTACCTGTCCCTCCGTCAGTCAACACACTGGCCGGAAAGCTTTTTATGTCCGAATTCTGCATGGCCATCCAGAATCTGTCGGCCGATGCCAGCGGTAGTGCGAAAATTACGATCAATCGCACTTACACCAGTGAGTCAGTGAGGCTGAGCTACGACGGCGATCTGGAAAAAGCGGGCGTCATCGGGCAGTGTGGATCGATCAGCTATGCAGTGCGGCCCGCCGAGGCGGCGTCCACTGCAATGGCGACGGAAGCGGCCGGGGCAGCGCAGCAGATTGCAGTTGCACACTATGATGCAGCCGAGACGCTGCGCCTCGCTCTGCGCCCCGCCGCCGCACAGCTAGCAAGCCAGCTACTGCCGCCCTATTCCGGCGGCAAAGCTCGCGCTCCGGATATCGACATCTCTGCACTCATGCGGTCATACACGCAGAGCGTCATGGAAAAGGCCGGAGCCGTCATTGACTCCTCGAATAACAGGTTGGCTACATACAAAAAGACCGCCACATCAGCAGGTTGGGTAAAGGCTGGTGCGTGGGGACTGTCGTTGGCCCAGGTCAACGATACCCTCGTGAGTGCCGTAACCGGGGGAATGCCCAAGGTCGAGGAGCCGCGCGTTGCCTGGTGGTCAGGCGAGGTCTACCAGTCCGAGCGGGCAGCAATGCAAGCGGCCGCACAGTGGTGGGGTGATGCGTATGCCACGAGAAAAGCGTCAAATGAATGGGATGCGTA
>JBFWJB010000008.1:0-23357 GCA_050253435.1 Rhodospirillaceae bacterium | reverse complement strand
GAATGGGCGACGCGAAAAAATGTCATCCTTCCGAATAGGTGTCAATTGTATTTGAGTGGGTTCTGAATATTCATTCCATAAAGAGCACTTAGTAGGAAAATATTACCGCCTGAACAGAGCGGGCCGCACGCTGGTATGAGCCCCCTCGTTTGCCGTAGAAACTTAAACGGGAGGGCAATTGGTTGTTCGCCGCACGTTGATTGTGCACGAATATAAAGTGCGATCCCGCGAAAATCGCCCATAGATTGCCGCGCCGCCGAGGTTTACGCCTAAATGGAGGCGTATCTCAGCCGATGCGGGAATAGTTGCGGGGATTATCGCGAGGGCGCGTCTTTTTTCCGGGTTCACTGGCAATCAGGCACAACATATGGTACTTGAGATGCGGTTTCCCGATTTGTCTTCGACAAGAGATCGGGGTTTTGGCGTTCTCGTACGGAACGCCGTTCAAGGGAGTACAGGACCGTGGGAGAAGGGGTTCTCGACGCGGGAGTCGTCGCCATCGCCAGCGACCATGGCGGCGTCGCGCTGAAGGACGTGTTGAAGGCGGCTTTGCAGGAGGACGGACGCACCGTTCTCGACCTCGGCACCGAGGGCTCCGCCTCCGTCGATTATCCGGTGTTCGCCGCCCGCATGGCCGAGGCGCTGGCCAAGGGCGAGGCCGCTTGCGGCGTATTGATCTGCGGCACCGGCATCGGCATTTCGATTGCCGCAAACCGCTTTGCCCACGTGCGCGCCGCCCTGGTGCACGACGCCTTCGGCGCGAAGCTTTGCCGCCAGCACAACGACGCCAACGTCATCGCCTTCGGCGGACGGACGATCGGCGAGGAGGTGGCGAAGGATTGCCTGCGCGTGTTCCTCTCCACCCCCTTCGAGGGCGGCCGCCACGAGCGGCGAGTCGCGATGATGGGGCCGAGGTGACTTCCGGCGGCGACGCCGCGATTGTGTCTTCAAGAAAGGTTCAACGGATGCTTCCAACCGATGCTTTTTTCTCCGCTTCCCTGGCCGAGACCGACCCTGACCTCACCGCCGCGCTGAGCCGCGAACTGGGACGGCAGCAAGGGCAGATCGAACTGATCGCCTCGGAAAACATCGTCTCGCGCGCGGTGCTGGAAGCGCAGGGCTCGGTGCTCACCAACAAGTATGCGGAAGGCTATGTGGCGAAGCGCTACTACGGCGGGTGCGAATTCGTCGATGTCGCCGAGCAGCTCGCCATCGACCGCGCCAAGGCGCTGTTCGGCGCGCAGTTCGCCAACGTGCAGCCGCATTCCGGCGCGCAGGCCAACTTTGCGGTGCTGCTGGCCACGGTGAAGCCGGGCGACACCATCATGGGCCTCTCCCTGGATGCCGGCGGCCATCTCACCCACGGCGCGCCGCCCGCGGTTTCCGGCAAATGGTTCAACGCGGTGCAGTACGGCGTGCGCGCCGACGACCACCGCATCGACATCGAAGCCGTGGCCAAACTCGCCCGCGAGCATAAGCCGAAGCTGATCATCACCGGTGGCTCCGCCTATCCGCGGGTGATCGATTTCGCCGCCTTCCGCGCCATCGCCGACGAGGTGGGGGCGGTGTTCATGGTGGACATGGCGCACTTCGCTGGCCTGGTCGCCGCGGGCGTGCACCCCAACCCGATGGAATACGCCCACGTCGTCACCACCACCACCCACAAGACCCTGCGCGGTCCGCGCGGCGGCATGATCCTCACCAACGACCCGGATCTCGCCAAGAAGATCAACTCCGCGATCTTCCCCGGCTCGCAGGGCGGGCCGCTGATGCACGTCATCGCGGCCAAGGCGGTGGCCTTCGGCGAGGCGCTGACCCCGGCCTTCCGCGACTACGGCAAGCAAGTGGTGGACAACGCCAAGGCCTTGGGCGCGGTGCTCAAGGCGCGCGGCCTCGACCTCGTCTCCGGCGGTACCGACACCCACCTCATGCTGGTGGACCTGCGGCCGATGAAGCTGACCGGCAACGTCGCCGAGAAGGCGCTGGAGCGCGCCGGCATCACCTGCAACAAGAACGGCATTCCCTTCGACCCCGAGAAGCCCACCGTCACCTCCGGCATCCGTCTGGGGACTCCGGCGGCGACGACGCGCGGCTTCGGCGTCGCGGAATTCCAGCAGGTCGGCAACCTGATCTGCGACGTCCTCGAGGTTCTGCACCAGAATCCGGACGGCGATTCGATGGTCGAGACGCGGGTGAAAGGCGAGGTGGAAGCCCTGCTCGCCCGCTTCCCGATCTATCCCGATCTGTCCTACGGCGGATAGGCGGGCCGCAATCAAGAAGGGGGGTTCCATGCGCTGTCCGTTTTGCGGAAACGACGATACCCAGGTCAAGGACTCGCGGCCGACGGAGGACAATTCGGCCATTCGCCGCCGCCGCTCGTGTCCCAGCTGCGGGTCGCGCTTCACCACCTTCGAGCGGGTGCAGATCCGCGAGATGATCGTGGTCAAGAAAGACGGCCGACGCACCCCCTTCGACCGCGACAAGCTCGCCCGTTCGATCCAGGTGGCGGTGCGCAAACGCGCGGTGGACCAGGAGCGCATCGAGCGCCTGGTCACCGTCATTCAGCGCCGCCTGGAATCCTCCGGCGAGACCGAGGTGGCCTCCGAGCACATCGGCGAGATGGTCATGGAGGCGCTGCTGGCGCTCGACCCCGTGGCCTATATCCGGTTCGCTTCCGTTTACAAGAACTTCCGTGAAGTCAAAGACTTCGAGGAGCTTGTTGGAAAAATCGGTGAACAAGATCACCCCTTCGGAAACTGATCGCCGCTTCATGCGCCACGCCCTTGTTCTGGCCCGCCGCGGCCTCGGCCGGGTGTGGCCGAATCCGGCGGTCGGCTGCGTGCTGGTGAAAGAGGGCGCGGTGATCGCCGTCGGCTGGACCCAGCCCGGCGGACGCCCGCACGCCGAGCGCGTGGCGCTGGATGCCGCGGGCGAAGCGGCGCGCGGCGCCACCGCCTATGTCTCGCTCGAACCCTGCAGTCATCACGGCAAGACGCCGCCCTGCGCCGATGCGCTGGCCGCCGCCGGGGTGGCGCGCGTCGTCGCCGCGTGCGTCGATCCGGACCCGCGGGTTTCCGGCCGCGGTCTGGCGCGCCTGCGCGGTGCCGGCGTGGCGGTGACCGAGGGCGTTCTGGCGGCGGAGGCGCGGGAGCTCAACGCCGGATTCTTCAGCCGGATTACGCGCAACCGCCCATGGGTGCGGATGAAGGTGGCGGCCACTCTCGACGGCCGCATCGCCACCGCCGCGGGGGAAAGCAAGTGGATCACCGGCGAGCGGGCGCGCGCCGAGGGGCACCGCCTGCGCGCCGAGGCCGACGCGGTGCTGACCGGGGCGGGGACCCTGGCCGCCGACGACCCGCTTTTGACCGTGCGCCTGCCGGGGCTGGCCGCGCGCCAGCCGGTGCGCATCGTCCTCGAAGGGCGGGAGCCGGTTTCCGCGACGGCAAAGCTGTGGAAGACCGCGGCGGATTCCCCAGTGTGGCTGATTTCGGCGCGGCGGGACGCGGCGCGCGACGCGCGGCTTGCGGCGCTCGGGGTGCGCTGCCTGCCGGCAGCGGCGGGCGCGGACGGCAGACCGGAGGTCGCCGCGGTGCTGGAACTGCTGGCCGGGGAGGGGCTGACGCGCCTGCTGCTGGAGGCGGGCGCCCGGCTCAACGCCGCCTTCCTCGCCGCCGACGCGGTGGACGCGGTCTCGTGGTTCCGCGCGCCCGCGCTGATCGGCGGCGACGGCATGCCCGGAGTTGCGGCCTTCGGCCTCGTCCACCTGGCGGAGATGCCGCGCTTCCGTCTGGTGCGCCGCTTGCCCCTGGACGGCGACGCGCTTGAGGACTATCAACGGAACGCCTAATTAACCTAGCGACATGGCCGGGGAGGGGGAACTCCCGGAAAATCAGGAGGACCAGATGTTTACCGGAATCGTCACCGATATGGGCACGGTGCGCGCCATCGTCAGGGACGGCGACACGCGCTTCGAAATCCAGACCCATTACGACATGAAAACGGTGGACATCGGCGCTTCCATCGCCCATTCCGGCGTCTGCCTGACGGTGATCGAAACCGGCCCCGGCTGGTTCGCGGTGCAGGCGTCCGGCGAGACTCTCTCCAAGACCACTCTCGCCGAATGGAAGGTCGGCTCCCGGATCAACCTGGAGCGCGCCCTCAAGGTCGGCGACGAACTCGGCGGACATATCGTCTCCGGCCATGTGGACGGCGTCGGGTCCGTGGTTTCGGTCCGCGACGACGGCGAATCCAAGCGCTTCACCTTCCGCGTGCCCGCGGCGCTCAAGAACTTCATGGCGCCCAAGGGGTCGGTGGCGGTGGATGGGGTTTCGCTCACCGTCAACGAGGTGGAGGGCGACACCTTCGGCGTCAACATCATTCCCCACACCCAGCAGGTGACCCTGTTCGGCGGCTATGCGCCGGGCACCAAGGTGAACCTGGAAATCGACATGCTGGCGCGCTACGTCGCACGCCTGCTGGAACGGGAGTAGGGAAGTATGACGGCGTCCTCTCTGGTGCCGATCGAAGAGATCATCGCCGAGGCCGAGGCCGGGCGGATGTTCATCCTGGTCGATGACGAAAACCGCGAGAACGAAGGCGATCTGGTGATCCCCGCGCAGTGCTGCGGCGCCAAGGAGGTCAACTTCATGGCGCGCTTCGGCCGCGGGCTGATCTGCCTGGCGCTCGACCGCACGCGGGTGGAGGTTCTCGGCCTGCCGCTGATGGCGGCGCGCAACCGTTCGCGCCACGCCACCGCCTTCACCGTCAGCATCGAGGCGGCCGAGGGCGTCACCACCGGCATCTCCGCCGCCGACCGCGCGCGCACCATCGCCGCGGCGATCGACCAGCGGCGCGGCGCCGACGCCATCGTCACCCCCGGCCACGTCTTCCCGCTGCTCGCCCGCGACGGCGGCGTGCTGGTGCGCGCCGGGCACACCGAGGCCTCGGTGGACATCGCGCGCCTCGCCGGGCGGCACCCCTCCGCGGTGATCTGCGAAATCATGAACGACGACGGCAGCATGGCGCGCCTGCCCGACCTCATTCCCTTCGCCGAAAAGCACGGCCTCAAGATCGGCCAGATCAAGGACCTCATCGCCTACCGCCGCCGCACCGAGCGCCTCGTCGCGCTGCGCGCCGAGACCACCCTGGAGTCGGAATTCGGCGGCGTCTGGAAGGTGCGGGTCTATGCGGATTCCCAAAGCGACGGCGAGCACGTGGCGCTGATCAAGGGCGACATCTCGGGAAGCGAGCCGCCGCTGGTGCGGATGCACGCCATCGACGTGTTCGAAGACATTCTCGGCGACACCCGGCGCGGCCATCAGGGCGTGCTGGCGCGCGCGATGAATCAGATCGCGGAATTCGGCCGCGGCGTCGTGGTGCTGTTGCGCAACACCTCGCCGACCTCGTGGAGCACCGCCGCCGCCGCCCGCGCCACGGGACAGAACGGCTCGCACCTGCGCGATTACGGCATCGGCGCCCAAATTCTGCTGGACCTGGGCATCCGCGACATGATTCTGTTGTCGATTACGCACAAGACCATTATTGGTTTGGACGGATACGGTCTCCACATCGTGGAGGAGCGCGCCGTCCAGGATGAACGGCAGGACTGATCCGGTTTTCTTCGGAGGATACTTACGATGAGCGGTGGACCGCGTATTTTGATCGTCGAGGCTCGTTTCTACGACGAAATCACCGACGAGCTGGTGCGCGGCGCGGTCGAGGCGCTGACCCGGCACGGCGCGGGCTACAAACGCATCATCGTGCCCGGCATCCTGGAAATTCCCTCGGTGATCCGTTTCGCGGTGCGGGCGATGGAACTGCGCGCCACCGATTTCCGTTTCGCCGGATACGTCGCCCTCGGCTGCGCAATCAAAGGCGAAACCGAACACTACGAGCACGTCTGCCACCAGGCGATGACCGGCGTGCGCGAAATGGCGCTGCAGTAGTCGCTGGCCGTCGGCAACGGCATTCTGACCTGCCCGACCGAGGAATTGGCGCTTGCCCGCGCCCGCGTCGCCGAGGGCAACCACGGCGGCCGCGCCGCCGAGGCCGCCCTGCGCATGATCGCCGTAAAGAAGGAACTCGGCCTCTGACCCGGAGGCTCCGTCAACCCAAGGAACCACACACCAGATGAGCGGCCCGAAGCAAGAGGTCTACAGCCGGCGTTCCCGTTTGAGCGCGGCGCGGTTGTGCGCGGTCCAGGCCCTGTACCTGACCGAATTCACCGACCGTCCTCTCACCGATGTCCTGTCGGACTTCCTGAACGACCGCCTGGGCGGCAGCGCCCTGCAGGAGGACGGCGAGAAAGAGCAGCCGACCCCCCTGGTGCCGCCGGACCCCACGGTGTTCACCGCTCTGGTGCGCGGCACCGTGGACGCCAAGGCGGCGATCGACGCGACGATCAACGCCTCGCTGGACGGCGAGCGCACCACCGCGCGGCTGGAGGCGATTCTCACCTCGATCCTGCGCGTCGGCGTGTTCGAGATGATCCATTGCCCCGACGTGCCGCCCAAGGTGGTGATCTCCGAGTACGTGGACATCGCGCACGCCTTCTTCGGCGGGCCGGAGCCCAAGCTGGTCAACGCGGTGCTCGACCGCGTGGCGAAAAGCGTGCGCGCCGACGAGCTCTCCGCCGGGGGTGCCTGAGGCGGGGAGAGTGACGCCATGACCGCGCCGTGGGATGAATTCGGCATCATCGCCTCCTGCTTCCGGCCGCTTTCGCGCGCCGAGGCCGGGGCTTTCGGCCTGACCGACGACGCCGCCGTCCTTGCCCCTGCGCCCGGCTGCGAATGGGTGGTCACCGCCGACGCCCTGGTCGCCGGGGTGCACTTCTTTCCCGACGATCCGACCGAGGAGATCGCCAAGAAGGCGCTCCGGGTCAATCTTTCCGATCTTGCGGCAATGGGAGCGAAGCCGCGCTGCGTGTTCCTCACCTGCGCCCTGCCGAGAACCCTTGACCGCGCCTGGCTCGACGCCTTCGCCCAGGGCCTCGGCGAGGACCTGCGCCTGTTCGGCGCGGTGCTCGCAGGCGGCGACGTGGTGGCGACGCCGGGACCGTTGACTCTGTCCATCACCGCCATCGGCGAGGCGATGGGCGGCCGCGTGCTGCGCCGCAACGGCGTGCGCGCGGGCGACCTGGTGGCGGTTACCGGCACCATCGGCGACGCCGCGCTCGGCCTTGCGATGCAGCAACAGGGCGCGCCGGAGGCGCTTTCCGGCGCAGACCGCGCCTATCTGCTGGAACGCTTCCGTCGCCCGCAGCCGCGCTTGGCCGCGGGGCGCATTCTCAACGGCACGGCGCACGCGGCGCTCGACGTTTCCGACGGGCTGCTCGGCGACCTGCGCCACCTTGCGGAGACCTCCGCCGTGGACATCGTCATCGACGCTTCGCGGGCGCCGCTCTCCGAAGCGGCGCGGCACTGGCTGGCGCTCGCCCCCAACGACCGGGAACTCACCCTCACCGGCGGCGACGACTACGAGCTTGCCTTCTCCTGCGCGCCGGAGGACTACGCCGCACTGGCCGCGCGCCTCGACACCGCGGGCATCGCGGTTACCGCGATCGGCCGCGCCGAGGCCGGGGAGGGGCGGCTCTACCGCGCCGAAAGCGGCGCGCGCGTTGCGGTGGAGGGCCCCGGCGGCCACACCCACGGCGGCACGCCGGAAGGAGACGCGCCGTGAAACGCATCCTGATTCTGCTGGTCCTGGTGCTGCTGCTCGGCGGCGGGGCCGCCGCCGGGGCGTATTTCTTCATGCCCGGCCTGCTCGGCCTGAAGAAGCAGGAAGAACCCGCCGCGCCGCCGCCGCCGGAAAAGCCGGTTTCGGTGAAACCGGCCACGGTGCATATGGCCACCCTCGACGTGCCGGTGGTGATCGAAGGCCGGATCGACCGCCAAGTGCATTTCACCGTGGTTCTGGTGGTCGAGCCCGAAACCCTGGCCAAGGTGCAGGCGGACCTGCCGCGCCTGCGCAACGCCATCATCCAGTTCTGCTACGCCGCCTTTCCCAAGCAATACGTCGAACATCGCCGGATGAATCTGCCGCGCCTCAAGACTTCCCTCTCCCAGATCGCCGAGCGCGTGCTCGGCCCCGGCGCGGTGAAGGACGTGCTGCTGCAGTCCTACATCGAAATGTGAAGTACCGCGAATTTCGCTGTTTTCCGGTTTCGGTTTGCGCGAAATTCGGGCAATATCTTGCCGCTTTTCAGGGGTGAGGGCCGGGGAGGCCTCCGCCTTGCTTCAGGGTGTATTGTCGCCGGGCGGGCATTTCCGGTCCCCGGCAGTCGCCTTTTGTCCGTTTCGGGAGAACTTCTTAATGGTCGCTCTGTACATCTTCGTCATCCTGTGCGGCATCGGCGCGCTCGCCTACGGCGCGTGGGCGATCCGCTCCATCCTCGACGCCGAGGCTGGAAACGAAAGGATGCAGGACATCGCCGCCGCGATTCAGGAGGGCGCCTCGGCCTACCTGAACCGCCAGTACACCACCATCGCCGGCGTCGGAGTCGTCGTCGGCGTATTGCTCGGCATCATCCTCGGCTTCCATGTCGCGGTCGGCTTCTTCATCGGCGCGCTGCTTTCCGGCGTTGCGGGCTACATCGGCATGAACGTGTCGGTGCGCGCCAACGTGCGCACCGCCGATGCGGCGCGCACCGGCGGCCTGGTTCCCGCGCTCGACATCGCCTTCAAGTCCGGCGCGGTCACCGGCATGCTGGTGGTCGGCCTCGGCCTCCTCGGCGTCACCATCTACTACCTGATCCTGCGCGGCGCGTTCGACGCCGCCGACGCGGCGCAGCTGCGCCAGATCATGGAAGCCCTGGTGGCGCTCTCCTTCGGCGCGTCTCTGATCTCCATCTTCGCGCGGCTGGGCGGCGGCATCTTCACCAAGGGCGCCGACGTCGGCGCCGACCTGGTGGGCAAGGTGGAAGCCGGCATTCCGGAAGACGATCCGCGCAACCCGGCGGTGATCGCCGACAACGTCGGCGACAATGTCGGCGACTGCGCGGGCATGGCCGCCGACCTGTTCGAGACCTATGCGGTCACCGTGGTCGCCACCATGCTGCTGGCCTCGATCTTCTTCGCGCCGGAATTCCTGACCAAGATGATGGCGCTGCCGCTGCTCATCGGCGGCGTGTGCATCGCCGCCTCGATCGCCGGCACCTTCTTCGTCAAGCTCGGCTCCTCCAACAACATCATGAACGCCCTCTACAAGGGCTTCTTCGCCTCCGCCGGCATTTCCGGCGTGCTGGTGATCCTCTCCATCGTCGCGCTGTTCGGCGGCTTCACCACCAAGCTGGCGCTGAAGTCCGGCGACGTGGTGACTTCCGGCGCCCTGGTGCTGTGCGCCATCGTCGGCCTGATCGTCACCGGCCTGATCGTCTGGATCTCCGAGTACTACACCGGCACCGGCCACCGTCCGGTGACCAGCATCGCCAAGGCTTCGGAAACCGGCCACGGCACCAACGTCATCCAGGGCCTCGCGGTCTCCATGGAGGCTCCCGCCCTGCCGGTGATCGTGATCTGCGCCGGCATCGTCGCCACCTATCTGCTGGCGGGCGTGTTCGGCATCGCGATTGCAGCCACCACCATGCTGGCGCTCACCGGCATCGTCGTGGCGCTGGACGCCTACGGGCCGGTGACCGACAACGCGGGCGGCATCGCCGAGATGGCCGGTCTGCCGGACGACGTGCGCGTCACCACCGATGCGCTGGACGCCGTCGGCAACACCACCAAGGCGGTGACCAAGGGCTACGCCATCGGCTCCGCCGGTCTTGCCGCGCTGGTGCTGTTCTCGGCTTACGTCGCCGATCTGCAGCACTATTTCCCCAACCTGACGGTCAACTTCCACCTCCAGGATCCCTTCGTCGTCGTCGGCCTGTTCCTCGGCGGCCTGCTGCCGTACCTGTTCGGCTCCATGGGGATGATGGCGGTCGGCCGCGCCGCGGGCTCGGTGGTGAAGGAAGTGCGCCGCCAGTTCAAGGAAATCCCCGGCATCATGGAAGGTACGGCGAAGCCGGACTACAGCCGCGCCGTGGACATGCTGACCCGCGCCGCGATCAAGGAGATGCTCATCCCCTCGATGCTGCCGGTGTTCGCCCCGGTGGTGCTGCTGTTCGTGATCTGGGCGATCGCGGGCCTCACCGCCGCGTTCACCGCGCTCGGCGCGATGCTGCTCGGCACCATCGTCACCGGCCTGTTCGTCGCGCTGTCGATGACCTCCGGCGGCGGCGCCTGGGATAACGCCAAGAAGTACATCGAGGATGGCCACTTCGGCGGCAAGGGCTCCGACGCCCACAAGGCCGCGGTGACCGGCGACACCGTCGGCGATCCCTACAAGGACACCGCGGGTCCGGCGGTCAACCCGATGATCAAGATCATCAACATCGTCGCGCTGCTGCTTCTGGCCATGGTCGCCTGAGGCGCAACGCCCAACGAAAACGCCCCCGGAGAAATCCGGGGGCGTTTTTCATGAAAGCGGGGAAGGCTCAGAGGCCGCCGCCCGAGGCCTTCTTGGTTTCCGGCGCGTTGAAGCGCCCGATGTTGCCGACCATCTGCTCGACGACGCTCATGCTGTGACCCGCGGTCGGGGTCTTTTTCTGCGACATCGCCACGTCCTGACCGTCGTCCTTGCCCTTCCGGACGATGCTCTTCACCACGCCCTGATCGTCGAAGGCGATGGCGAGGACGGCGCGCTCCGTCTCCTCCGGCTTGAAGAAGGCTTCGCTCTCCTGGGTGCCGCTGATGTAGTACCAGATCTCCGGCCCATAGAGCGAGCGGCTGGACGGCGAGCCGAGGATCTCCTGCACCTGGGAGCGGGTCTGCTCTCCCGGTTTGATCTTCGCGACATCCTCGGACAGGGGCTTGTTGCCCATCATCGCGACGCGCGGTCCGCAGCCCGAGAGGGCGGCGCCCAGCGCCAGGACGGCCGCAGCCGCAAGCAGGCGGGTTTTCGGCGTATGCGTGTTCATGTTGCGTCGTCTCCCTCGGCGTCGTACGCCCTATATAGAACAGGATGAACACCGACGGAAGTCCGCTGATGCGCGATGCCGCGGGGGAGGGAGCTAGGGTGAGGTTTTTGCGCAAGACTCCGCGGGCCGCGCCCGCGCCGGTGACCGCCGCGCTGATTGCGGTGACCGGCGCGGCGCGGCAGCCCGCGCTCTATGGCGCCTGCGGCGTGCCCGACACCCTGGACGGGCGCTTCGATATGGTGTGCCTGCACGGCTTCCTCGCGATGCGGCGGCTGAAGGCGATCGGCAACGACGAGTCGGCGGCGTTCTCCCAGGCGCTGTTCGACGCGCTCTTCGCCGACATGGACGCGGCGCTGCGCCAGATCGGCGTCAGCGACCTGCGCATCGGCAAGGAGGTGAAGAAGCTGGCCAAGGCGTTTCTCGGCCGGGTGACCGCCTACGATGCCGCGCTGTCCCGCGGCGACGATGCGGAGCTGCGCGAGGCTCTGGTGCGTAACGTTTGCCGCGGCGGCGACGGCGGGGTGGATGTGGACGCCCTGGCGCGCTATACGAAAGCCGCCGCCGCGGTGCTGGCGGCGCAGGCCGACGATCGTATGCTGGCCGGGGAGTTCCCCTTTCCGGACCCCGCTTGCGCTTATGATTTGGATTAAAAGAATGCCGAAACAGACCGAAATTCAGGAAGAATTCTCGCGCATCGTCGCGGTACGCAAGATTCCCGCGGCGGGTCTCGAAATGACCCTGACCGCCACCCCCGAGGAATGCGAAGCGCTCGCCGCGCGGCTGGGGATTCTCTCCTGCGAGGCGCTTTCGGCGGAATTGCGCCTCACAGCCACGGATTCCGACGGCCGCCGGGTGAAGGCGGAAGGACGGCTTTGCGCCCGTGTGGCGCAGGCCTGCGTGATCACCCTGGAGCCGGTGGCGGAGGAGATCGACGAGGAGATTTCGCTCCTCTTCCTCGACGAGTCTCTGATCGGCGGCGACGAGACGCAGGTGTTCGTCGATGCCGAGGCCGACGACGACGCGCCGTTTCCGATTGCCGACGGCAGCCTCGATGCGGGCGCGGCGGTGGCGGAATGCCTGGCGCTGGCGCTCGATCCTTATCCGCGCAAGGATGGCGCGGAACTGCCTCCGGAAGCGCCGGAGCCCGCGGAAACCGGGGAGGGCGCGCGCCCTAACCCCTTTGCCGCGCTCGCCGCGTTGCGCACCGAAGCGGATGGTAACGAAACGTGATGCGTATAGGGCTTGCCCTCCCGCCGGATTTCGTCTAATTAATCCGGCCTTCTATGGAACCCTTTAAGAACGAAAAGTGAGACAGCCATGGCCGTTCCAAAGAAAAAGACGTCCAAGTCGAAGCGCGATATGCGTCGTTCGCATCATGCGCTGAAGGCTTCGGCCTACGTCGAATGCCCGAATTGCGGGGAGCTGAAGCGCCCGCACCATGTGTGCGCCTCCTGCGGCCAGTACGACGGCCGTGAGGTGGTGACTCAGGTCGCCTGAAATTTCCCGCTGGGATAATTCATGAGGACGGGTGCAGTGTCGAAATCCATCACGCTCGCGCTGGATGGAATGGGAGGTGATGACGCCCCGGACATCGTCCTGGACGGCATCGCCCTTGCGCGCAAGCGCCACCCCGACGTGCACTACATCCTCTTCGGCGACGAAGCCATCTTGGAGCCGCTTCTCGAGAAGCGCTACAAGGGGCTTCGCGACATTGTCGCGACCGTCCATACGCCGGACGTCGTGACCAACAACGATAAGCCGTCCGTCGCCTTGCGAAATGGACGCAATTCCAGCATGGCCAAAGCCATCAAGGCCGTTAAGGACGGACAGGCCGATGGCGTGATTTCAGCGGGCAACACCGGCGCGCTGATGGCCATGTCGAAGTTGACCTTGAGAACTTTGCCCGGAATCGACCGGCCGGCTATCGCCGCGTTGATGCCGACACAGCGAGGGGAAAGCGTTGTTCTTGACCTCGGTGCCAACACCGAGTGCAACGCCAACAACCTGGTTGAATTCGCCCTCATGGGGACTTTGTTCGCGCGCAGCCTGTTGGACCTGGACATGCCGACGGTTGGCCTTCTCAACATCGGAGAAGAAGAACAGAAGGGGCGCAACGAGGTTAAGGAAGCGGCTTCAATCCTGCGGGAAAACGCAGGCGTGGTGAATTTCGCCGGGTTCGTCGAAGGCGACGACATCGGCATCGGCACCGTCGATGTGGTGGTGACCGACGGATTCACCGGCAATGTCGCCCTGAAGACCATGGAGGGAACGGCCAAAGTGATGAGCCGCTTCCTCAAAGAGGCCTTCAAGAGCTCCTTGCTCGCACAGATCGGCTATCTTCTGGCACGCCCGGCGATGAACCGGGTGCGCCACCGCACGGATCCCCGCCGTTACAACGGTGCAATGTTCCTCGGCCTTAACGGAATTGTCGTCAAGAGCCATGGCGGTACCGATGGATTGGGCTTTGCCAACGCCATCGGGGTTGCCGTCGACATGGTTCGACACGGCTTCAACGAGCGCATCAACGATGAACTCAAGAAGCTGCATTCCCAATCCGTTACGGCTGAGGTGCAGGCTATATGAAAATCATCCGTTCGCGCATCGCGGGCGTCGGGGCCTATCTGCCCGAACGCATTCTCACCAATGACGACCTGGCGAAAATCGTCGAGACCTCCGACGAATGGATCGTCGAGCGCAGCGGCATCCGCCGCCGCCACGTCGCGGCCGAGGGGGAACTGACCTCCGACCTCGCCACCGCCGCGGCGCGCCAGGCGATGGAAGCCGCCGGCGTGACCGCCGACGAGATCGACCTCATCATCCTCGGCACCACCACGCCGGACGACACCTTTCCCGCCTCCGCCGCCAAGGTGCAGGCCAACCTCGGGGTTCCCGGCGGCTTCGCCTTCGACGTGCAGGCGGTGTGCTCGGGCTTCCTCTATGCGCTCTCCACGGCGGACAAGTTCATCCGCACCGGCGAGGCGAGGACCGCGCTGGTGATCGGCGCGGAGACCTTCTCCCGTATTCTCGACTGGAACGACCGCGAAACCTGCGTGCTGTTCGGCGACGGCGCGGGCGCGGTGGTGCTGCGCGCGACGGAAGGCGAGGGGACCACCGCGGACACCGGCATCCTCTCCACTCATCTGCATTCCGACGGCCGCTTCCGCGACCTGCTTTACGTCACCGGCGGGCCGTCGCGCGGCCCCTCGGTCGGCGTGGTGCGCATGGAAGGCAAGGAGGTGTTCCGTCATGCGGTGAGCAAGCTTGCCGCCGCGGTGGACGAGGCGCTTTCCGCCAACGGCATCACCGCAGAGGACGTGGACTGGGTGGTGCCGCATCAGGCGAATCGCCGCATCCTCGCCAGCACCGCGAAAAAGGCGGGACTCCGCGAGGAACGCATCGTGGTGACGCTGGATATGCACGCCAATACCTCGGCCGCGTCGATTCCGCTGGCCCTTAATGCAGCGGTGAAGGACGGCCGGATCCGCCCCGGACACCTCGTTCTGATCGAGGCGATGGGCGGCGGATTCACCTGGGGATCCGCACTGATTCGGATGTAATCCAGCAGAACCAATGCTCTGGGATAAATCCTGGAATCACGGGAAACCGGCCCCTTCGCGGGCCGGTTTTTTATCGCCATTCCGGTTTGAAAACCATGGCCGAGCCACCATTTTGATATTGCCGCATTTTTTCACGGTTGATATGGTTTTCCCTCGTGGCATGCAGTGGAGGCTCGCATGAGTGAGCAAACGGTTACCCGCGCACACCTGAGCGAAGCGGTCTATCAGGAGGTCGGGCTGTCTCGCAACGAGTCCGCCGACCTGCTGGAAATGGTTCTCGACGAGGTCTCCTCCGCGCTGGCGAAGGGCGACGTGGTCAAGATTTCCTCGTTCGGCAGCTTCTCCGTGCGCAGCAAGGGCGAACGCATCGGCCGTAATCCCAAGACCGGCGAGGAAGTGCCGATTCTTCCGCGCAAGGTCCTGGTGTTCCGTCCCTCCCAATTGCTGAAGGCGCGCATCAACGAAGGCGCCTGACTCGTCCTTGCGAAAGGGATGACGGAGCATGACGGAAGGGCCGGAGAACCACGGCACGGAGAACGGCGCGCGCCGCACCCATAAGTCGGAGGCGGCTTTCCGCACGATCAGCGAGGTTTCGGCCGAGCTGGACGTGCCGCAGCACGTTCTGCGCTTCTGGGAAACCCGCTTCCCGGCGATCCAGCCGATGAAGCGCGGCGGCGGGCGACGCTATTACCGCCCCGAGGACGTGCAGCTGCTCAAGGCGATCCGCACCCGGCTCTACGACGACGGCTTCACCATCAAGGGGGTGAAGAAGCTGTTGGCCGAGAAGGGGACGGAAGCCTTCGTCGCCGATGCCGCGGCACGGCCCGCCGACATCCCCGCCGCGCCGCCGCGCGCGGAGGAGCCGGGGCGCGAGCCGGCGTTGCCCTTCGACCTGCCGCTCGTGCCGCGCGCCGCGGAGCGCAAGCCCGCGCTCTCGGCGAAGCAGCGCGCCGAGGTGGAGGCCGCCCTGAACACCCTGGAGAGCCTGAAAGCCGCGCTGGATCAAACACTTGCTCTTGCGGCAGGAACCTCCTGAAACGTCCTTGCGCGGGGCGGCGGCGCAGTCTATAGTGCGCCTCCTTGATCGCCCCGGCTGGGGCGTACGGCAAATGGCGGAGCGTGGCGCAGTTTGGTAGCGCACCAGCATGGGGTGCTGGGGGTCGTGGGTTCGAATCCCGCCGCTCCGACCATTTTCCCCTTCCATACCCTCCCTATGGAAAAGACGGCGTAACGCTGCTCCCGTCCGGCACTTTCCTTTCCCCGAACGCATCCGTTTTTTCCTTGGTTTTCGACTGCGTGTGACGCAGCCGACTCATTGTCCTCATGCGTAAAAGGCTGCGCGATGCAGTGGGTTCAGGACAACTTCCATGTCGTCACCGGCGGCCCGGGCTCGGGAAAGAGCACGCTCATCGACCGTCTCGAGCGGGCCGGGTTCATGCGGTCGTGCGAGGCGGGGCGGGGGATCATCCGGGAACAGGTCGAAATTGGCGGAACGGCCGTGCCTTGGCATGACCGGGCGCTGTTTTCCGAATTGATGCTCTCCTGGGAGATGCGATCCTATCGCACGGCGCAAAGGCATGCGCCGCAAGGCCCGGTCCTATTCGATCGCGGCATACCGGATATCGTCGGGTACCTCCGCCTGGAAGGCCTGGAGGTTCCCTCTCATGTCGCGGAAGCCGCAACACGCTTCTGTTATAACCGGCGCGTCTTCATCGCGCCGCCCTGGCCCGAAATCTATGAGCGGGACGCCGAACGCAAACAGGATACGGATACTGCGCGCCGCACCTGCGAGGCCATGGCGGCGGTCTACGCCGAACTCGGTTACGACCTCGTCGAGCTGCCTCGCTGCAGCGTCGAAGAGCGTGCCGATTTTGTCCGCATGCACGTCCTCCGCACGGGTGAGGCCTGCCGATAATCGCAGCCGGTGAAATCCGGCGGGTTTGACCGGGAAAAGCGTCAAAAACGTTACAGACTCGTTACGATCAACCGCATTCGCAGTTGGTTTTTACTGCCTTTTTCGCCGCAACCAGGCTACGGCCCGCCTGGGTGAGGCGGCAGACCAGCCAGTCCGGCTTCAGCGGATTGGCGAACCACGGCTCGGCCCAGCCGCGCTCGATGCACGAATGCACGGTGCGGCTGCTCACCCGCCGCCCGGTTTCGTCGAACAGCGGCAGCTTGCCACCCGCCTGGGAAAGGCCGCGGTGCAGCCACTTCAACTGCGCCGCGGTCGGCGGGGACGGCGGCGCTTCGGCGGCGGAGGGCTGACGGCCGGGCGGAGTCATGCGAAAATCCCTATCGGTGCAATCGGTTCGGCGACGTTTTCATGGTAACCATGGGATGCGCCGCTTGTCCATGCGGCATCTTGGAGGAATCCCCGATGACCCAACCTGCGGAGAGTTTCTGCCTCGTCTACGTCACCGCCCAGGACCGCGCCGAGGCGGAGGTGCTGGCGCGGCGCATGGTGAGTCTGCGCCTCGCCGCGTGCGCCAACATTCTGGGGGAAATCCGCTCGGTCTACTGGTGGGACGGCGCGGTGCAGGACGACGCGGAGTGCGCCCTGATCTTCAAGACCACGCGGGCGCTGTTCCCGCGCCTGGAGGAGGAGATCCGCGCGGTGCACGGCTACGAGTGCCCGTGCGTCGTGGCGCTGCCGTTCTGCGACGGCAGCGCGCCGTTCCTTTCCTGGATCGCGGAGCAGACCGGGAAGGCGTAGCTTATTGCGGGGCTGCCGCCCCGCACCCCGCCTGGAGGGACTCAGTCCCTCCAGACCTCCCATTCGTTTAAGCCTGTGGGAGGACAGAATGCCTGCCGCTACGCGGCGAAAAACCAGGTCAGGTGGTCGCCGACGGGCACTGCACGGTGACCACCGCCTGCGCCGCCAGGCCCTCGCGGCGGCCGATGAAGCCGAGCTGTTCGGTGGTCGTCGCCTTCACCCCGACGCGGCCGTTCTCGATGCCCAGCAGGGCGGCGACGCGGGTGGTCATCATCCGGCGGTGCGGGCCGATGCGCGGCGCCTCGCCCATGATCGTGATGTCCGCATGCAGGATGCGCGCGCCGCGGGCGCGCACCAGGGCGACCGCGCGGTTGACGAAGAGAACCGAGGCCGCGCCCTTCCACTGCGCCTCCGACGGCGGGAAGTGGCGACCGATGTCGCCCGCGCCGATGGTGCCCAAAAGCGCATCGGTGAGGGCGTGCAGGGCGACGTCTGCGTCCGAGTGGCCTTCCAGCCCCTGGTCGTTGGGCATGACAACGCCGCAAAGGGTTACGGAATTGCCTTCGCCGAGCTTATGAACGTCGACGCCGAACCCAACGCGGGTTTCCTGCGGCCCGCGCATCAGGTCGCGGGCGTGCTCGAAGTCCTGCGGCGTGGTGATCTTGAAGTTGCGCTCCTCGCCCTCGACGATGGAGACGGAAAGTCCGGCGCGCTCCGCGATGCTGGAATCGTCGGTGAGCGCCAGCCCGGTGGCGGCGCGGTGCGCCTCGAGGATCGCCTGGAAGCGGAAGCCCTGCGGCGTCTGCAGGCTCCACAGGTCGGAGCGGTCGATGGTTTCGTGCCTGCCGTCGCGGAAGCGCGTCAGGGTGTTGCGAACCGGCAGGGCGGGGACCGCGCCGTCGCTGTGCTCCAGCGCATCGAGCACGCGGTCGATCACCCCGGCGCCGACGAAGGGCCGCGCGCCGTCGTGGATCAGCACCAGCTCCGGCGGGTCGGCGGTCAGCGCCTCCAGCCCCAGGCGCACCGAATCCTGCCGCTCCGGCCCGCCGAAGATCGGCGCGGCGAGGCCCAGGCCCTTGGCGGCGGTATCGTAGAGCGCGACGTCGCCGGGGTGGATGACGGTGCGGACCTCGGAAATGTCGGGGTGGGCGGACAGGCGCCCCAGGGTCTGACGCAGCATCGGCGCCTCGCCCAGCATCTTGTATTGTTTCGGCAGGTCACCGCCGAATCGTTGTCCGCGTCCCGCTGCGACAACCAATGCCACGCACCGTTTCATCCGCTTCCCCCGTTCAGGAACTCCAGATCGTGCCACACGGTATCCCGGTTTCCGCTCTTTCGCCACGGATTCGTGGCGGCGCGCTCGCGGAAAAACCGCAGGTTGGTGCGTCATGCAGCCCTTCGTCGTAGGCGTTGCATCGAAAAAAATGACTATCGCCTAGGCAGGGCCGAAAAAATAATCATTTAAGCGCCGAATTTGCTTGAATATGAGGCAGGCATTGGGTGGAATACGGATATTCATCGACAGTCTGGAAAACATGTCCTTTTCCTTAGGCGACATATCCTTCGATCCGCCCGTGATGCTCGCCCCGATGTCCGGGGTTACCGACGCGCCGTTCCGGCGTCTGGCGCGGCGTTTCGGCGCGCCCGTGGTCGCCTCGGAAATGTTCGCCAGCTCCCTGCTTTCCCACGGCCGGGCGCGCCAGCGCCGCAGTCTGGACTTCTCCGCCGAGCATCCGCTGATCGTGCAGCTGGTGGGCGGCGACTCCGCGATGCTGGCCGAGGCGGCGCGCATCGCCGCGGATGCGGGGGCGGCGGCGATCGACATCAACATGGGCTGCCCGGCGAAAAAGATCGCCAAGACCGGCGGCGGCGCGGTGCTGATGCGCGAACCGGACAAGGCGGTGCGCATCGTCGAAGCGGTGGCGAATGCCGTGGACCTGCCGGTGACGGTCAAAATGCGCCTCGGCTGGGATGCGGACAGCGTCAACGCGCCGCGTCTCGCCGCCAAGGCGGAGGCGGCGGGCGCGCGGCTGATCGCCGTGCACGGCCGCACCCGCGAACAGATGTATTCCGGCGCCGCCGACTGGTGCGCAATCCGCGCCGTCGTGGAGGCGGTTTCCGTGCCGGTGATCGCCAACGGCGATGTTTCCGACCTCGCGAGCGCGCGCCGCGCCATCGCCGCCTCCGGCGCCGCCGGGGTGATGGTGGGACGCGCCGCCTGCGGCCGCCCGTGGCTGCCCGGACACATCGCCGCGGGGCTGGCGACCGGCGCGATGCCGCCGCAGCCGACGCTCGCCGAGCGCGAAGAAATTCTGCTGACGCAGATCGACCTGATGCTCGCCGAATACGGCGCCTTTGCCGGGCTCGCCGCGGCGCGCAAGCACATTGCCTGGGCGATTTCCGGCCTTGCCGGAGCGGCGGACTGCCGCGCCGCCCTGTTCGCCGCCGAAACCGTGGCGGAAACCCGCGGCCTGATCGCCGCGCTCTATCGTACGAATGCCCAAAATTCCGGGAGCCTTGCCGCCTGATGTCGATGTTCAGCAAGTTCCACGCTGCGAAACCCGCAAAAGCCGGCAAAGGGCCGCCGGTCCGCCCGCCGAACCCCGACGAGGTGTTCAGCCTGCTCTACGCCCTGCCCGAGGCCGTGATCGCGGTGGATAGCGACAACCGCATCGTCTACGTCAACGCCGCCGCCGAATCCCTGTTCGAGACCGGCGGCTCCCACATGCTGGGCGAGGCGCTGGCCGACTTCGTGCCGCAGGACAGCCCGGCCTACGGCCTTCTCGACCAATGCCGCCAGGACCACTGCCGCTATTCCGAACACGGCGTGGAGCTGGACACTCCGCGCACCGGGCCGCGCAACATGACGGTGCAGGTGGCCCCGGTGTTCGACGACGCGCGCTGGGTGGTGCTCTCCATGCACGAACACTCCATCGCCAAGAAGATCGGCCAGCAGCTCTCCCACCGCAACGTCGCGCGCTCCGTCACCGCGATGGCGCGCCTGCTCGCCCACGAGGTGAAAAACCCGCTTTCCGGCATCCGCGGCGCGGCGCAGCTGCTGGAGCAGAACGCGGGAGAGGAGGACCGCACCCTGACGCGGCTGATCTGCGACGAGGCGGACCGCATCGTCGCCCTGGTCGACCGCATGGAGGCGTTCTCCGACAAGCCGCAGCTCACCCGCCAGCCGGTGAACATCCACCAGGTGCTGGAGCACGTGCGCCGCGTCGCCGAGAACGGCTTCGCCAAGGGCATCCGCATCGTCGAACTCTACGACCCGTCGCTGCCGCCGGTGCTCGGCGACCGCGACCAGCTGATCCAGGTTTTCCTCAATCTGGTGAAGAACGCCGCCGAGGCCTGCCCGCAGGAAGGCGGCGAAATCGTGATGAGCACCAATTACCAGCACGGCATCCGCATCGCCGTGCCGGGGGGAGCCGCCAACCGCCAGCACCTGCCCCTGGTGGTGCAGATCCAGGACAACGGTCCCGGCGTGCCCAAGGAGTTGCGGCAGAACCTGTTCGACCCCTTCGTCACCACCAAGTCCAGCGGCAGCGGCCTCGGGCTCTCGCTCGTCGCCAAGATCGTGGACGATCACGGCGGCATCATCGAGTTCGACTGTCAGCCGAAAAAGACGATCTTCCGGGTGATGCTGCCCGTCGCCTGATTGCGCTAGGACAAGAGAAAGACGCTTCCCATGACCCCTTCGACCATTCTCGTTGCCGACGACGACAGAAGCATCCGCACCGTGCTGTCCCAAGCGCTGGCGCGCGCGGGCTACGAGGTCCGCACCACCGGCAACGCCGCGACGCTGTGGCGCTGGGTGCAGGACGGCGACGGCGATCTGGTGATCACCGACGTGATCATGCCCGATGAAAACGGTCTCGACCTTATTCCCCGCATCAAGAAGCTGCGCCCCGAGCTGCGCATCATCGTGATGAGCGCGCAGAACACGCTGCTCACCGCGGTCAAGGCGACCGAGCGCGGCGCCTTCGAGTACCTGCCCAAGCCCTTCGACATCAAGGAGCTGGTGGGCGTGGTCCAACGCGCGCTGTCGATGCCGAAAAGCGGGGTGGAGAAGGGGCCGGTCGAGGATGACGACTACGATCGCCTGCCGCTGATCGGCCGCTCGCCCGCAATGCAGGAGATTTACCGCACCCTGGCGCGCCTGATGAACACCGACCTCACGGTGATGATCAACGGCGAGTCCGGCACCGGCAAGGAGCTGGTGGCGCGCGCCCTGCACGAATACGGCAAGCGCCGCAACGGCCCGTTCGTTGCCATCAACATGGCGGCGATTCCGCGCGAACTCATCGAGAGCGAGCTGTTCGGCCACGAGAAGGGGGCCTTCACCGGCGCCACCACGCGCTCCGCCGGCCGCTTCGAGCAGGCGGAGGGCGGCACCCTTTTCCTCGACGAGATCGGCGACATGCCGCCGGAGGCGCAGACCCGCCTCTTGCGCGTGCTGCAGGAGGGCGAATACACCACCGTCGGCGGCCGCACGCCGATCCGCGCCAATGTGCGCATCGTCGCGGCGACGCACCGCGACCTCTCGGTGCAGATCCGCCAGGGGCTGTTCCGCGAGGACCTCTACTACCGTTTGAACGTCGTGCCGATCCGCCTGCCGCCGCTGCGCGAGCGGGTGGAGGACATTCCGGAACTGGTCAACCACTTTCTCAATGTCGCCGCGCAGGAGGGCCTGCCGCCGAAGACTTTGGACGCCAAGGCGATCGAGCGGCTGAAGCAGCACCGCTGGCCCGGCAACGTGCGCGAGCTGGAAAACCTCATCCGCCGCCTTGCCGCGCTCTATTCGCAGGAGACCATCGAGGTGGACGCCATCGAGGCGGAGCTGTCCTCCTCCATGGCGCCGGTGGCGGGCGGCGCGCCGCCGGAAAACGAAGGCCTTTCCGGCATGGTGGAGCGCCACCTGCGCGACTACTTCCTCGCCCATGCCGACGGGCTGCCCGCGCCGGGCCTGCACGACCGCATCCTGCGCGAAGTGGAGCGCCCGCTGATCTCGCTGTGCCTGGACGCCACCCGCGGCAACCAGATCAAGGCGGCGCATGTGCTCGGCCTCAACCGCAACACCCTGCGCAAGAAAATCCGGGAGTTGGACATCCACGTGATCCGCGGCGTAAAGTAGGCGCCTTCCGGATTCCCAGGTTGGTGTAGACATGGCCACGGCCTCGCCGAAGACATCTCCACATCGGTTCGGCATGCGCTTCGGCCTGTGGGCGCGGCGCGTCCGCCTGGCCCGCAGGCTCGCCGTGGCGCTCGCCCTGGGCGCGCTGGTCTCCGGCGTTCTCACCATGGCGGCGCTGTTCGGCTCCGGACCGATCAAGCCGTCGCAGGACATGGCGTTCCTGTTCCTCAACCTCGACCTGGCGTTCCTGCTGGCGCTCGGCATCGTGGTCGGGCGGCGGCTGGTGCAGATCTACCTGGAGCGCCGCAAGGGCGTCGCCGGGTCGAAGCTGCAAAGCCGCCTGGTGCTCACCTTCGGCCTGCTTTCGGTGGTGCCGACCGTCCTCGTCGGCGCGTTCTCCGCCGTCTTCTTCCACAACGGGCTGCAGGGCTGGTTCAGCGACCGGGTGCGCATCGCAGTGCACGAATCCCTGGTGGTGGCCGAGGCCTACCTGCGCGAACACCAGCAGGCGGTGGCGACCGACGTGCTCGCCCTCGCCCAGGACACCACGCGCAACTGGAACATCCTGTTTTCCTCCGAAAGCCGCCTCAACGGCTTTTTGCGCCAGCAGACGCTGGAGCGCGGCCTTTCCGAGGCGGTGATCTTCAACCAGAGCGGCACGGTGCTGGGGCGCGCCGGGTTCACCTTCTCGCTGCGTTCCGAGGATGTGCCGATGTGGGCGCTGGAAAAGGCGCGGCGCGGCGAGGTGGCGCTGCTCACCAGCGGCAACGACGACCGGGTGCGCGCGCTCCTGCGCCTCGACGTGCTGGCGCCGGGGGAAATCTTTCTCTACATCGGCCGTTTCGTCGACGCCAACGTGATCGGCCACATCGAGCAGGCGCAGCAGGCGGTGCAGGCCTACCAGACCCTGGAAATCGAGCGCTGGGACTTCGAACTGACCTTCACCCTGATCTACATCCTGGTCTCGCTGCTGCTGCTGCTCGCCGCGAT
>JBFWJB010000007.1:0-23649 GCA_050253435.1 Rhodospirillaceae bacterium | reverse complement strand
CTTGAAGTTGTCGAGATCGACGTAGACCAGCGCGGCGGAGCGCTTTTCGTGGCGCAGACGGGCGGTGCGGCGTTCCACCTCCTCGATGAAGGCGCGGCGGTTGAACAGCCCGGTGAGCGCGTCGGTGCGGCTGAGCGCGAGGATGTGATCGTGGTTGCTGATCTGCTCGATGGCGATGCCGACCTGGGCGGAGAGGTCGGAGAGCAGGATGCGGTCGTCGTCGTCGTAGGGCACGCGGGAGAGCTCGCGCCAGAGGATGATCGCGCCGTTGACCGACTGGCGGTAGCGCGTCACCGCGGCGAGCACGTTCCATTTGTCGATGCCCACCTCGACCACGTCGAGGCCGGAGCAGAAGTCCCGCACCACCAGGGCGAGGTCGTCGGAGGACCCGAGGCGGCCGAACGCCGCGGCGATGGAGAACGCCTCGGGCGCAAGCGGCGCGGGGGAGCCGTCCGCCGCCTTGATGCGCAGGATGTTGCAGCCGGAAACGCCGATGCCCTGCGCCACCGTGGCGGCGGCGATGGCGAGCATGTTCTCCGGGTCCACCTCGTCGCGGAAGGAGCGCACGATGAAGCTGAGCAGGCGCTCGCGGTTGCGCGCCCGGGCGATGGCGATGTCGCGTTCGCGCACGTCGGTGATGTCGCGGCAGACGCCGCGCGCGCCGGTCCAGTTGCCCGCCTCGTCGAACAGCGGCAGGGCGGAAACCAGCAGGCACACCGCGCTGCCGTCGGCGCGGCGCATCCACACCTCGGAGTCGGCGAGGGGCTGGCGGGTGACGAAGGGCAGCACGCTGCCGCTGTCCATCGGCTCGGCGAGCAGTTCCGCCGGGCGGTGGCCGATCAGCTCGTCGAGGGTGTAGCCGAGCACGCCCTGCGGACTGACGAAGACGAGGGTGCCCTTGGCGTTGGTCTCCCACGCGAAGGCGGCGGACACTTCCACCAGGTCCTTGTAGCGCTGCCGCGATTCGACCAGGGTGCGGCGCATGCTGGTGGGCAGGGTGACGTCGTGGCCGACGATCAGCAGCATGCCGTCTTCCGCCGCGGGGATGACCGAGAGGTCGAACACCCGGTCGAGGCGTTCGTCCGGCGCGCCGACGGTGCCCGCGGCGACGCGGCCGGTGCGCCGCACGGTGCGGATCAGCTCCGGCAGGGTGGTCTGGTCGGCGGCGGAGGGTTCCGCCTCGGGCGCGGAGACGAGCGGCGCGAGCGGCGCGGCAAGCGGCGTGACGTAGACGCAGCGGCCCTCCGCATCGAGCAGGAGGATGCAGGCGTCGTCGCCCTCCATCCGGGCGCAGGGAATGCGCACGGCGTCGGGGGTCTCCGTATTCCCGGGCGCACCGCGCGCGGTTTTTGGCGCCTTGGACACGGGCGTCTCCTCATCGGGGCGTGAACGTCGCGCGGGGGATTCCCGCACGGCCGGTTTCGGTCTATCGTGTCGGTTCCCGCCGGCTCCTCGTATTGTGGGAGTGCCGGTTTTTTCGTCAAGTCATTAACCTTGAGGTTCGTCCGCGTGTCCAGGTTCCCCGCCGCCGATTCCGCGCCCGCCGCGCGGGTGAGCCTGTCCCCCGCCGATTTCGCCGCCTCCGTGCGGGTCTGGGTGTTCGATCTCGACAACACGCTCTATCCGCCGACGTCGCCGATCTTCGACCAGATCGACCGGCGGATGACCGCCTATATCGCGCGCTTCCTCAAGGTGGACCCCGCTGCCGCCTTCACCGTGCAGAAGGCGTATTACCGCAAATACGGCACCTCGCTCGCCGGACTGATGGCGGAGCACGGCATGGAGCCCGAGCCTTTTCTCGCCGAGGTGCACGCCATCGACCATTCGGTGATCCCTCCCGACCCGGCCCTGGCCGCGGCGATTCGCCGCCTGCCGGGGCGCGCCATCGTCTATACCAACGGCTCGGCGGAACATGCCGCGGCGGTGCTGGAGCGGCTGGGGCTCGCCGGGGTTTTCGAGGGGGTGTTCGATATCCGCGCCGCGGGCTACGTGCCGAAGCCGCAGGGCGTCTCCTACGACCGGCTGATCGCCGCCTTCGGCTTCGACCCCGCGCAGGCGGTGCTGGTGGAGGACAGCCTGAAGAACCTGCCCCCCGCCGCGGCGCGCGGCATGAAGACGGTGTGGCTGAGGAACGTGCGCAGCACCGCCGGCGCCGACCTGCACGACCCGGCGGATTGCGACGCGGTGATCGAGGATCTCACCGCCTGGCTGGATGCGGTGCTCGCCGCGTGCGGCAAAGGTTGACAGGCCGCGTCCCTCGTCTAAGGTCGCGGGAGAGCCCCCGTCCATTCCAAGGATTTCCATGATGAATACCGCCGCGCTTTCCGCCGCCATCGAGGCCGCCTGGGATACCCGTGAGGCCGTCACCTTCCAGACCAAAGGCGAGGTGCGCGAGGCGGTGGAAACCGCTCTCTCGCTGCTCGACGCGGGCGAGGCGCGGGTGGCGGAAAAGGGCGCTTCCGGCTGGGTGGTCAACCAGTGGCTGAAGAAGGCGGTGCTGCTGTCCTTCCGCCTCAACGACATGGCGCCGATCAAGGGTGCGCCGGGCGAGGCCGCCAGCTGGTTCGACAAGGTGCCCTCGAAGTTCGAGGGCTGGGACGATGCGCGCTTCCGCGCCGCCGGGTTCCGCGCCGTGCCGGGCTGCGTGGTGCGCCGTTCCGCGTTCATCGCGCCGGGCGCGGTGCTGATGCCGTGCTTCGTCAACCTCGGCGCCTACGTCGATTCCGGCACCATGGTCGATACCTGGTCCACCGTCGGCTCGTGCGCCCAGATCGGCAAGAACGTGCACCTTTCCGGCGGCGTCGGCATCGGCGGCGTGCTGGAGCCGCTGCAGGCCGGGCCGGTGGTGATCGAGGACAACTGCTTCATCGGCGCGCGCTCCGAGGTCGCCGAGGGCTTCATCGTCGAGGAGGGCGCGGTGGTCTCCATGGGGGTGTTCCTCGGCGCGTCCACCAAGATCGTCGACCGGGAGACCGGCGAGATCTTCCGCGGCCGCGTACCCGCCTATTCGGTGGTGGTGCCCGGCTCCCTGCCCGGCAAGCCGCTGCCCGACGGCTCGCCGGGGCCTTCGGTGGCGTGCGCGGTGATCGTCAAGAAGGTGGACCCCGGCACCCGCGCCAAGGTGTCGATCAACGACCTGCTGCGGGACTGAGATGGACGCTCTCGATCTGTCGCGCCGCCTGATCCGCTGCCCTTCGGTGACTCCCGAGGAGGCAGGCGTGCTGGATGCGCTTGCCGCAACGTTGGAACCCGCCGGGTTCTCCTGCCGACGCATGCGGTTTTCCGCGGAAGGCACGCCGGACGTGGACAACATGGTGGCCACGGTGGGCGCGGGCGCGCCGCATTTCGCCTTCGCCGGGCACCTCGACGTGGTGCCGCCGGGCGGCGGCTGGACGGTGAAGCCCTTCGCCGCCGAAGTGAAGGACGGCCTGCTCTACGGCCGCGGCGCGGCGGACATGAAGACCGCGGTGGCGGCGTTTTCCGCCGCCGCCGTCGACTTTCTGGCGGAGCGCGGGGCGGACTTCGGCGGCACCCTTTCCCTCATCGTCACCTGCGACGAGGAAGGGCCGGGGATCAACGGCACCGCCAAGGTGATGGCGGCGCTGAAGGATGCAGGCGCCCTGCCGGAGGCCTGCCTGCTCGGCGAGCCGACCTGCCCCGATCGCTTCGGCGAGGCGATGAAGATCGGCCGCCGTGGCAGCCTGACGGCGCGCATCGCGGTGCCCGGCGTGCAGGGCCACGTCGCCTATCCGGAACGCGCCGACAACCCGATCCACCGCCTGGTGCGCATCCTCGACGAACTCACCGCGAAGAAGCTGGACGCGGGCAACGCCCACTTCCCGCCGAGTTCGCTCGCGGTGACCACGGTGGACGTCGGCAATCCGGCGACCAACGTCATCCCCGGCGCGGCGCAGGCGGCTCTGAACATCCGCTTCAATACCGAGCAGACCGCCGAGGGCCTGATGCGCTGGATCTCCGAGGCGGTGGCGCGCCACGCGCCCGCCGCAACGGTCGCCTTCGAATGTTCGGCGCACCCCTTCCTCACCCCGCCGGGGGCGCTCTCCGACCTCGTCGCCGCGGCGGTGGCCGAGGTTGCGGGCGTTACGCCGGAGCTTTCCACCTCCGGCGGCACCTCGGACGCGCGCTTCATCAAGGACTATTGTCCGGTGGTGGAGTTCGGCCTGGTCGGCCGCACCATGCACGGCTCCGACGAGCATGTCGCGGTGGCCGATGTCGCAGCGCTCGCCGCGGTCTACCGCCGCGTTCTCGACAAGGTGTTCGCGTCATGAGCCCGCTCGCCGAAATCCAGACCGGTCTACGCAACGTCATCGGCATCCTGCGGTTCGATCCGCAGGCGCTGAAGCGCTTCGACAATACGCCTTCCGGGGTGGCGCGCTCCTTCCTTGCCGCGGCGGTGGGGCTGCCGATCTATCTGATGGTGCTCAAGGGCAGCTTCGCGGCGATGGTGCCGAGCCCCGGGCTCGCCCACTTCCTGCCGGTGATGCTGCTCTACTACGTGATCGAATGGCTGATCTGGCCGAACCTGATGGACGGGGTGTCGCGCTGGATCGGCCGCGAGGGGTTCTATTGCCGCTACGTCGCCGCCTACAACTGGTTCGCCCTGGCGCAGATGATCCTGATGCTGCCTTACCAGATCGCGATGATGACGCCCGGCTTCTCCCTGCCGGGAATCGCCGCGGTGGGGCTGTTCGCCACCATGGCCTTCGCCCTCTACGAATGGTTCATCGCCCGCCATGCGCTCGAGGTGCCGGGGCGCACCGCCTTCGGCCTGGTGATGCTCAACCTCATGGCCGGACTGCTGCTGCTGCAGCTCAAGGCGCTGCAACTGTCGCTTTGATATAAAAAAAACGGGCGGCCCGCAGGCCGCCCGCCGGTTCCGGCGATGCCGGATGGTCCCTTACTTCACCAGACGGATGACGACGCGGCGGTTGCGCGGCTCTTTCTTGCCGTCGGGGGTCTGCACCGCCAGGTCGGACTCGCCGAAGGCGGAGATCGTCACCGCGGCTTCCGGCACGCCCGCCTTGATCAGCGCTTCGCCCACCGCCTCGGCGCGCAGCGAGGACAGGCGGTCGTTGTAGCGCGCCGGACCGGAGCGGTCGGCATAGCCCGCCACGTCGGCGCGGGAGGCCTTCTGGCTCTTGAAGGCGGCGGCGGCTTCCTTGATCACCGCCAGGGCGTCGCCCTGCAGTTTCGCGGAGTTGAGGCCGAAGTAGACGACGAACGGCGCGGACGCCTTGATCGCCTTGGACTTCTCCAGATCGGCGAGCACCTTGATCGCGCCGTCGAGCTTCTTGCGGCAGGCGGCGATATCGTCGAGCTGCCAGTTCTCTTCCTGCTCCTGCATCCAGCATTCGTAGCCGGCCTGGGCGGCGGCCAGCGCCTTCGGCGCTTCGGTCTTGTAGGCGGGAGTGAGGAAGTGCATCACCTGGGCGCGCGCCGCGGTGAGTTCGGCCACCTTGGCCTCCGGCAGGTCGCGGTCGGCGATCGCCTCCGGCGCGGACGGCGTGCCCGCGGCGGCCAGCTTGCCGCGCGCCACGAAGGTGGCGGTGTCGCGCCAGTCGTACTCGGCGCGTTCGGCGGCGGCGAGCGCCACGTACTCGTCGCGCAGGGCCTGGTCGAAGGCGCTGCCGGTAACGGCGGAGGACTGGAGACTCTCGACGTCCCAGGCGCCGCTACATGCGGAGAGAATCCCCGCCATTCCCGCACAAGACAAGACAGTCAATGATTTGCGCATGACGAATTCCTTTTGATCCCTTCGACCCTGGCGGTGCCCGTGAACAGGCATGAAAACCCGCCGCGACGGCGGCGGGACGGAAAAACACAAGGTAAAAACCTACCTCGACTCTCCTGTAAAATAAATTCCCTGTTTATAAAAAATGCGGTTTTTTCACGCCTCAAGTCCGTATATGAGAGGGCGATGACCGAATTACAGACGACTGCACCCGCGCCCGAGGAAATCCGGCGCGACCTCATCGGCCTCTCCCGCGAGGAACTGGCCCAGGAGCTTGCCGCCCTCGGCGAGAAGCCTTTCCGCGTCAAGCAGCTCTGGCACTGGATTTACCACCAGGGGGAGACCGACTTCCTGGCGATGACGACTCTTGCCAAGGGTCTGCGCGAAACCTTGGCCGAACGCTTCACGGTGTCGCGGCCGCGCGTCGTCACCGAGCAGAACTCCGCCGACGGCACCCGCAAGTGGCTGCTCGCCATGCCCGACGGCAACCAGGTGGAGACGGTGCACATCCCCGAGGAGGACCGCGGCGCGGTGTGCGTCTCCACCCAGGTCGGCTGCACCATGACCTGCCGTTTCTGCCACACCGGTACTCAGCTTCTGGTGCGCAACCTGACCGCGGCGGAGATCGTCGGCCAGTTCATGCTGGCGCGGGATTCCTACGGCGAGTGGCCGACGCCGACGGATGAGACGCGGCACCTTTCCAACATCGTGCTGATGGGCATGGGCGAACCGCTGCTGAACTACGATGCGGTGGTGCAGGCGATGAAGATCGTCATGGACCCGGAAGGCATCGCCATGTCGAAGCGGAGGGTGACGCTCTCCACCTCCGGCTACGTGCCCAACATCCGCCGCTGCGCCGCCGACCTCGGGGTGAAGCTTGCGGTTTCGCTGCACGCCGCCACCGACGAGGTGCGCGACGCGATCATGCCGATCAACCGCAAGTACCCGATCGCCGAGCTCTTGGCCGCGTGCAAGGATTACCAGGAGATCGCGGGCGCGCGGCAGTACGTCACCTTCGAGTACATCCTGCTCAAGGGGGTGAACGATTCGCCCGCCGACGCGCGGCAGCTGGTGCGCCTGATCGAAAACTCCGGCATCGGCGCGAAGTTCAACCTGATTCCGTTCAACGCCTGGCCCGGCGCGCCCTACGAGACGCCCGCGGTCAAGACCGTGCAGGCCTTCGCCGAGGTGCTCACCGAAGCGGGCTTCGCCTCGCCGATCCGGGTGCCGCGCGGCCGCGATATCCTCGCCGCGTGCGGCCAGTTGCGCTCCGCCAGCGAACGCCAGAAGCTTTCCCGTTTTCGTGCGCGTCAGGCCGAGGGCATCGACGACCCGCACGCACTGCCGGAAAAATCGTAAAACCCTTGCGGATTCGGCTTGTCGCGGGACACGGGCGTCCTATACTGCCGTCCTTTCGTTTTCCCGCAGGTTCCGGGGGCTGCGCTCCGGGGCAGCGGGACAAACTTGTTCGATGCGATGCTCAAGGAAAGGCATGCTCACATGACGAACGGCGTCAAAAAGGTCGTTCTGGCCTACTCCGGTGGCCTGGATACCTCGATCATTCTGAAGTGGCTTCAGGACGTCTACCGCTGCGAAGTGGTGACGTTCACGGCCGACATCGGTCAGGGCGAGGAACTGGAACCGGCGCGACGAAAGGCCGAAATGCTGGGCATCAAGGAGATCTACGTCGATGACCTGCGCGAGGAATTCGTGCGCGACTACGTGTTCCCGATGTTCCGCGCCAATGCGCTCTACGAGGGGCAGTACCTGCTCGGCACCTCGATCGCGCGTCCGCTGATCGCCAAGCGCCAGATCGAGATCGCCATCGAGACCGGGGCGGACGCGGTGTCCCACGGCGCCACCGGCAAAGGCAACGACCAGGTGCGCTTCGAGCTCGGCTACTATGCGCTCAAGCCCGACATCAAGGTGATCGCGCCGTGGCGCGAGTGGGACCTGCACTCCCGCACCAAGCTGATCGAATACGCGCAGATGCACCAGATTCCGATCCCCAAGGACAAGCACGGCGAGGCGCCCTATTCGATGGACGCGAACCTCTTGCACATCTCCTATGAGGGCAAGGCGCTGGAAGACCCGGCGCTGCCGCCCGACGAGGACATGTTCCGCCGCACCGTGAGCCCGGAAAAGGCCCCGGACAAAGCCGAGATGGTGGAGATCGAGTTCCGCAACGGCGACGCGGTGGCGGTCAACGGCGTGCATCTTTCGCCCGCGCACCTCTTGGCCAAGCTCAACGAGCTCGGCGGCAAGCACGGCATCGGCCGCCTCGACCTGGTGGAGAACCGCTACGTCGGCATGAAGTCGCGCGGCGTCTACGAGACCCCCGGCGGCACCATCCTGTGGCAGGCGCACCGCGACATCGAATCGATCACCCTCGACCGCGAATCGATGCACCTCAAGGACGAGCTGATGCCGCGCTACGCCAAGCTCGTCTACTCCGGCTACTGGTTCAGCCCGGAGCGCGAGATGCTGCAGGCGGCGATCGATGCGAGCCAGAAGCCGGTGAACGGCTGCGTGCGGCTGAAGCTCTACAAGGGCAACGTCATCACCATGGGCCGCGAGTCGCCCAACAGCCTCTACGACACCGCCACGGTGACCTTCGAAGAGGATGCGGTCTACGACCAGCACGACGCGGAAGGCTTCATCAAGCTCAACGCGCTGCGCCTGCGCCTGCGCTCCAACGCGCTCAAGAACCTCTGAAAAGAGGGGTAAACGGCGGTCCGGGACGCTCTTTCGCTTCTGCGGCGGCGTTCCGGACCGGCAAGATGCGGTTTTTGGCGCGGGGGCTGGGCTTCGGCGCGAAACGTCCATTGCGCGGCGTCTTGCGCTGCGTTACATATCGCCGTCCGGAAATGCGTTCGCGAAACGGTGGGCGTGGGATGGAGGAAGGGATGAGCGTGCGGTGGGTTTCGGTGATCCTGGCGGGGATTTTGATGGCCGCGAGCGGTTCCGCCGCGGTGGCGGCCGAGGCGCAGAAGTCCAAGTCCGCGCGGCGCGATACGATGAGCGCCGAATGCGGCTGGATCGGCAAGCGCATCATCCAGCTGCTTTCCCGCGATGACGTGGTCACCGCCGGGGAGTTCCGCCAGTTCTACGTCGCTTTCGGTTGCTCCGAGGCGCACCTTTCCGCCGCTTTCGGCTGCGCCATAGAGGGCGGCGCCGGGGCCGAGGCCTGCGCCGCGCGCTCCGAGTGCGTCGATCTCTGCTGGAAGTCGCCGACCGCTTCGACGCTGGACAAGTCGTCGAGCGCCGCGCCGCCCGCCGCCAAGCCGGCCCCTGCGGCGCAGAGCAAGTCCAAGACTCCGCCGCCGCCGCCGAAGAAACCGACCACGGCGAAGCCCCTGGCCTTGCCAACCGGCCCCTACGACAAGAAATAAAAGCTTCGCACGGGGGCGACTCCCCCGATGTCTGCACGCGGGCGGCCGCATCGCCCCGGGGTGAAGTTCGAACGCCATGAGACCTGTTGTGTTCGCGGCGTTGGCCGCCGCTTTTCTGCATGGCCTGATCTGGTACGCGACGCACGAAACGATCGCGCCGCCGGATCTTGAGGACGCGATCGAATCGCTGTCCTTCAACAACGCCACGCCGGAAGAGCGCGGCCGTCCCTTCACCGATGCCGAACGCGCCGCCACCGACCACGACCTCGCCACCGTGGCCGGCGTCTCCCGCGGCATCCGCCTCTACGCCGCGACCAATCGCTTCGAGGAAATCCCCGCGCTGGCCCGCAAGCACGGGCTCAAGGTCACGGTCGGCGCCTGGCTCGACAAGGACCTCGACTACAACGCCAAGGAAATCGAATCGGCGATCGCCGCGACCAACCGCAACCCCAACGTCCGCGCCGTGGTGGTCGGCAACGAAACCCTGTTGCGCGCCGACCTCACCTACGAGCAGCTGGTGACCTATCTCCGCCAGGTGCGCAAGCGCGTCGGCGTCCCGGTCTCCACCGGAGAGATCTGGTATTCCTGGATCGAGCATCCGAAGCTCGCCAACGAGGTGGACTTCATCGCCGCGCACGTCCTGCCCTATTGGGAGGCGGTGCCGCCCAAGGACGCGGTGAAGTTCGCGGTGCAGCGCTACCAGGATTTGCGCAACGCCTTCCCCGGCAAGCGCATCGTCATCGCCGAATTCGGCTGGCCGAGCCGCGGCTACAACCGTCACTCGGCGGAGCCGGACCCGATCGGCCAGGCGCGCATCGTGCGCGAGTTCCTCGACGAGGCGAAGAAGCGCGGCATCGAGTACAACATCGTCGAGGCCTTCGACCAGCCGTGGAAGGTCAACGAAGGCAGCGTCGGCCCCTATTGGGGCATCTTCGACGCCGACCGCAAGCTCAAGTTCTCCCTCTTCGGCACCGTGGAGCGCACCAACCTGCCGCGTCTCGCCGCGCTCGCGCTTGCCATCGGCGCGCTGGTCACGGTGTTCGGCCTCAGGCGGCGCAACCCCACCTTCGGCCATGCGTTCGCCTTCTCCGCCGCGGCCAACGCGCTGGCCGCGGCAATCGCGCTCGCCGCGATGTACCCGATCGAGAACTACCTCAACTTCGGCTCGGCGCTCGCCTGGGGGATCGGCTTCCTGTTGATGATTCCGCTGTCGGTGATGACCCTGGTGAAGGTGCACGAAGTGGCGGAGATCACCCTCGGCCGCCGCCCGAAGCGCCTGCTGCGCCCCGGCCCCGACGCGCCGGAGCCCGACCGCTGGCCGATGGTCTCGATCCACATTCCGGCCTACCGCGAGCCGCCGGAGATGCTGATCCAGACCTTGAACAGCGTCGCGGCGCTCGACTATCCGAATTTCGAGGTCCTGGTCATCGTCAACAACACGCCGGAGGAACACCTCTGGCGTCCGGTGGAGGCGCACTGCGCCGCGCTCGGGCCGCGCTTCAAGTTCGTCAACCTGCCCAAGGTGTCGGGGTTCAAGGCGGGCGCGCTCAACATGGCGATGCCCCACGTCGCGCCGGAGGCGGAAATCTACGCCCTCCTGGATGCCGACTACGTGGTCCATCCGCGCTGGCTGCGCGACCTCGTGCCCGCCTTCGCCGACCCCACGGTCGCCCTGGTGCAGGCGCCGCAGGACCACCGCGACGGCCACGAATCCCTGTTCAAGGAAGTGATGAACAGCGAATACGCCGGGTTCTTCGACATCGGCATGGTGCAGAGGAACGAGGACGACGCGATCATCACCCACGGCACCATGCTGATGATCCGCCGCTCCGCCTTCGACGAGGCGGGGGGCTGGGCCACCGACACCATCACCGAGGACACCGAGCTCGGCCTGCGCCTGCTCGCCGCGGGCTACCACGCGCACTACACCAACCGCCGCTATGGCTGGGGAATGCTGCCCGACACCTACAAGGCGTTCAAGACGCAGCGCCACCGCTGGGCCTACGGCGCGGTGCAGATCATCCGCAAGCACTGGCGGCTGATGCTGCCCGGGCGCTCCAAGCTCACCGGGGCGCAGCGCTTCCAGTTCGTCACCGGCTGGTCGTACTGGCTTTCCGACGCCTTCGGCGTCGCCGCGGCGCTGCTCAACCTGATGTGGGTGCCGGTGATTTTGTTCGTCGGCGTGCTCATCCCGATGCTGCCGTTCACCCTGCCGATTCTCGCCGCCTTCTTCGTCAACCTGCTGCACTGCATGGTGCTCTACGGCACGCGGGTGAAGGTGCCGCTGCCGCAGATCGTCGGCGCGGCGGTGGCGGCGATGAGCCTGCAGCTCACCGTGGCGAGCGCCATGGCCGCGGGCTTCCTCACCGACAACCTGCCGTTTCTGCGCACCGACAAGGGCGGCGCGGCGAAGCGCAAGGCCGGGGAGAACCCGGCGAAGCGCGAGCTTATCCTCGGCGCGCTGCTGCTCGCCGGTTCGGCCGTCCTGGTCGCCACCAATTTCACCGGCATCACCGAGCTCAACATCTTCGCCGCGACGCTCGCGATCCAGGCGTTGCCCTTCCTCTCCGCCGCCGGGCTCGCCGCTCTCGAGCGCCGCGCCACCCTGCGCGCCCGCGCCGCGGTGGCGCAGGCCGCGGCGCTGCCTGCCGCCGAATAGGCGGCAACCTGTTCAGCCGCCTTGTCGCCGCTTACATGATAAAAAGAAAACGGAAACAGGAGCGGTCATGACCCTTGCGACGGCGTGCAGCGCGGAAAAGGACACTGCCGCCGCCTTCGACGCGGCCTACCGCCTGCTCCGCGACCGCATGACGGGCGATCCGGATATCATCTTCGCGCACTTCACCGAGGATCACGACGCCGCGGCGCTGGCGCGCAGTTTCGACGCCCTGCCCGCTGCGGTGCGGGTGCACGCCGGCAGTTCCTGCCGCGGCCTGATGACCGAGGAAGGGGTCTGCCTCGACGGTTCGGCCCTGGGGCTGCTCGGCCTGCGCCTCGCCGCAACCCGTTTCGGCACCGCCTTCGTCGAAAAGACCGATGATCCCCGCGCCGCGGCGCGGGGCGCGGTGCACGCCGCGCTCGCCGACGCCGGGCGTCCCGGCGAGGTGCCGGACCTGGTGCTGCTCACCGCCGCGCCGGGCGGCGAGGAGGCGGTGCTCGCCGGCATCGCCGACGTGCTCGGCGCCGAGGTGCCGGTGTGCGGCGGCAGCGCCGCCGACAACGCCAGCGCCGGCAACTGGTGGGTGGCGTCGCGCGCGGGCGGCAGCGCCAGCGGTCTTGCGCTTACCGTGATTTTCTCCGACGTGGCGATGAGCCGCGCCTTCCAGGGCGGCTGCGCGCCGTCGCGCTTCTCCGGCGTGATCACCGCCACCGACGGCCCGCGGACAATCAGCCGCATCGACGGAATTCCCGCCGCCGAGGTCTACGAAACCTGGTATCAGGCCTGCACCGGGCAACCGCTTCCCCGCGACGAAACCTTCCTCTCCTGCACCGCGCTCACCCCGTTCGGCCGCCATGTGGGGGAAGTCGGCGGCTTCGGCCTCTATGCGCTCATCCATGTCTGGGCGCTGCGCGCCGACGGCGGCCTCGACGTGCTTTCCGACGTCGCGCCGGGGCTGGAGCTGCAGATGATGGTCGGCGCGCGCGACACCCTGACCAACCGCGCCGCCCGCACCGTGGAATCCGCCATCGCCGTGCAGTGCGCCGGCGTCTGCACCGTCTCCGGGGCGCTGATGGCGTTCTGCGCCGGGCTGGTGCTCACCCTCAAGGACGACATGTCCAAGGTGCAGCAGTCGCTGCGCGTCGCCATGCTGGGACGGCCGTTCCTCGCCGCCTTCACCTTCGGCGAGCAAGGCGGTCAGGGGGAAGACCGGGCGATCCACGCCAACCTGATGATCTCCGTACTGATTTTCGGAACGTGAGGGGGAGATGCCGAAAACCATCCCCTTCTCCGACGTCGAACTGCTGCGCGAAAGCCTAATCGAGCTCGACCGCGCGCGCGGCCACGAGCGCACGGTGCGGCTGGAGGCCGAAAGCCTGCTGCGCGGCCTGCGCATCCTCAACGAGGCGCGCGACACCAGCGAGCTGTTCGACAATCTGGCGGGGATTCTGCGCCACCTCGTGCCCTTCGAGGACGCCTTCATGATCGCCCGCGAGGGCCGCGGCGGGCCGCGCGTGGTGCGTTCCACGGCGCGGCAGTTCCTCGGGGTGAAGTGGGTGCCGCAGGGCGTGCTCGAACGCGTGTTCAAGGGCGAGACGGTGGCGATGTTCGACACCCATGCCGCGCCGGAATGGCAGTGCCTGCCGCCCGCTGCGCGCGCCGCCGCGCGCTCCGCGGTGATGACGCCGATCCGCACCGCGGAAATGCAGGCGGCGATGGTGTTCGTCCACCCGTCCCCGGCGTTCTTCTCTCCGGCGCAGATCCACCTGTTCAAGCGTTTCGGCCCGCTGATCGACCAGGCGCTCTCCAGCATCGCGGTGCGCGAGCGCCTGGAACGCGAATGCGAGCTTGCCCAGGCGGCGACGCACGAAAAGCTCAAGGAAATCGAGGAACGCCGCAAGACCGAAGCGGAGTTGCAGCGCGTCGGCGACCTGATGCGCAGCGCCATCGGCTTTTCGCCGATCTACCTGTGGCAGCTCGACGAACGCAACCGCTACAGCTTCATCGAGGGCTGCCAGAAGGTGCTGGGCTACGAACCCAAAGATCTTATCGGTTCCTCGGTGCCCGCCTACTTCGACGATCCGGACGACGCCAACCGCGACCCCTGGCTGGAGAACATGGCCCGCCAGCAGCCCTTCGAAAACGTCGTGGTGCGTCGCCGCAAGAAGGACGGCAGCTACATCTGGGCCTCGGTGAGCGGCAGCCCGGTGCACGATGAGCGCGGGCGCTTCCGCGGCTACCGCGGCGTCACCATGGACGTTACCGAAGCCACCGAAGCGCAGTTGAAGCTGGAACAGATGGCGCTGCACGATGCGCTCACTGGGCTCGCCAACCGCCGCAAGTTTCTCGGCCGCTTCGAGGAAGAGGCTGCGCGGCTCGCCCGCTACGGCCAGCCGGTCTCCCTGCTCGCGCTCGATATCGACCATTTCAAACGGGTCAATGACAACTACGGCCACCCGATCGGCGACGAGGTGCTGGTGGAGGTGGCGCGCGTGCTCGAACGCGGCGTGCGGCGCACCGACCTCGCGGCGCGCTTCGGCGGCGAGGAATTCATGATCCTGCTGCCGGACTCCGGCCCCAGGGGCGCGGAGGAAGCGGCGGAAAAACTCCGCCGCGCCGTCGCCGCGCGCAGCATCGCGGTCGATTGCGAGGGACGGCGGGAAACCCTCTCGGTCACCGTGAGCATCGGCGTCGCCACGATGACCAGGGACGCCCCGCTCTCCTTCGACGACCTGATGGAACGCGCCGACCAGGCGCTCTATGCCGCCAAGCTCTCCGGCCGCGACCGCGTTTGCGTCGCGGCGGGCGGTTAAACAGAAAAACGGTCTGGAGGGTCGCGGACCCTCCAGACCTCCCTTACCTTTTTTCGCAGCGCAGCGGCTATCGACACCCGCCGCATCAACGGCAGGCTTACGGCGCTTCGCGCAAGAACAAGAAGTTATGGGGTCTGGGGCCCGCGGCCCCAGCGGGGTCCGGGGCAGCGCCCCGGCCCGGTTTTATTCGTCCCCGCCGAGGATCTGGGCCGGGTCGGCGGTGATCGGGCGGTAGATTTCCACGCGGTCGCCCTCGGCGACCGGCGCGGTGAGCGGCGTGGCCTTGCCGAAGATGCCGACCTTCTGCTTGCCGAGGTCGATTTCCGGGAACTGGGTGAGAATGCCCGAGCGCTCGATCGCCTCCTGCACGGTGCTGCCGTCCGGCACGTCGAGCTTCAGCCAGACCTGGCGGGCGGAGGAGGCATAGGCGACGCCGACGTGCAGGACCATGACGGGGGCTCCGTATTTCAGTGGCAGCCGGGGGCGGCTGCGGCGGCTGCGGCGGTGGCGGCGGTTTCGGCGCGGCGGGCGCTGCGCAGTTCGAGCAGGCGCTTGGCCGCAAGCAGAAAGCCGAGGACGAGGAAGCCGCCGGGCGGCAGGATGAGCAGCAGGAAGCCCTTGTACTCGGGGATGACCACGGTCTCCAGAGCCTTGAAGGCGGGCCCCAGCATCAGCGAAGCGTTGGCGAAGAGGGTGCCGCTGCCGAGGATCTCGCGGATCGCGCCGATCAGGGTGAGCGCGCCGGTGAAGCCCAGGCCCATGGCGAAGCCGTCGAGCGCGCTGTAGGAGGGGGCGTTGCGCGAGGCGAAGGCCTCCGCCCGGCCGAGGATGACGCAGTTGGTGACGATCAGCGGGATGAACAGGCCGAGCACCTTGTAGAGCTCGTGCGCCCAGGCGTTGATCGCGAGGTCGGCGAGGGTGACGATGCCCGCGATCACCAGGATGAACGCGGGGATGCGCACCTGCGGGGTGATCAGCCCGCGCACCAGAGAAATGGCGAGGTTGGTGAGGATCAGCACCGCAGTGGTGGCGAGCCCCATGCCGAGGCCGTTGGTGGCGGTGCTGGTCACCGCCAACAGCGGGCACAGCGCCAGCATTTGCGAGAAGGTGACGTTGCTGGTCCACAGGCCGTCCTTGAGGATGGCGGCGGCGCGCGCGGGCTTCTTCATTCTCATGACACGCTCCTCGGCGTCGGTGCGGGGCCGGGGGCCGCGCGGCTCGGTTCGGCGGCGCCGGCGGATTCATCCAGCATGCGGGCGCGGTGCGCGGCGAAGAAGGCGAGGCCCTCCTTCACCGCCTTGATCACGCCGCGCGGCGTGATGGTGGCGCCGCTGAACTGGTCGAACTGGCCGCCGTCCTTCTTCACCGCCCATTTGGCGTCCGGGGTGTTGGCCAGCGACTTGCCGGAGAAGGCGTCGACCCAGCGGGTCTTGCGCACGTCCACCTTGTCGCCGAGGCCGGGCGTTTCGGAATGCTGGACGACGCGCACGCCGAGGATTTCGCCGTCGCGGTCCACCCCCATGACGATGACGAGTTCGCCGCCGTAGCCCTGTCCGACGACGCGGTAGGCCACCGCGGTGACGGTGCCGCCCTTGCGCGCGCGGTAGACCGTGGTCTTGCCCGCGGGGCCGTCGAGGACCACGGCGTCGGCGACCATGTCGTTGCTGCGGTAGCTGGCGGGAATCACCTGCTCCAGCGAGGCGGCCATGTCCTCTTTCTGCCGCGCCTCGATGGCGGGCGCGCTGAGGCGGTAGCCGAGGGCGAGGGTCACCGAGGCGACGAGGCAGAAGCCGCCGAGAAGGACGCCCTGGAACCACGGCGCGGTGCGGTAGCTGGCCATCAGCGGGACTCCCTGGTCTTGACGGCGAGCGGGCGGCCCTTGCGGTCGCGGCCGTAGATGCGCGGCCGCACCCAACGGTCGATCAGCGGCGTGGCGGCGTTCATCAAGAGCACGGCGAAGGCCATGCCCTCGGGGTAGCCGCCCCAGGTGCGGATGACGAAGATGAGGAAGCCGCAGCCCGCGCCGAAGATCATCTGGCCGGTGCGGGTGACCGGCGAGGTGACGAGGTCGGTGGCGATGAAGAACGCGCCGAACAGGGTGGAGGCGGCGAGCACGTGCACCGCGGGCGAGAGGTAGCGGTCGGGCGCGAGGATGTGCAGCACCGAGGACGGCACCAGCATGCCCAGCAGCAGCGCCGCCGGCACATGCCAGGAAATCGGGCGCAGGGCGAGCAGCAGCACGCCGCCCGCGAGCAGCAGCAGCGCCGAGGTTTCGCCCAGGCTGCCCGGCGTGGTGCCGAAGAGGAGGTCCGTCAGGTCCATGCCGTCGGCGAGCACGGTGTGCAGCGGCAGGCCGCGCGCCAGCTCGGTCTTGACGTGGCCGAGGGTGGAGGCGCTGGAGAGCGCATCCATGTTCACGTGGCCGCCGAAGCCGAAGGTGATGGCGAGGCCGTCCCGCGGTCCCGGCGCGCCGGAAAAGAAGATCGGCCGCGGCGCGAGGTAGCGGGTCATCTCCAGCGGGAAGGAGACGAGCAGGGCAACGCGCGCCACCATGGCGGGGTTGAACAGGTTCTGCCCCAGACCGCCGAACACCTGCTTGCCGATGACGATGGCGAGAAAGGCGCCTGCGACGCCGATCCACCAGGGCGCCCACGGCGGCAGGGTAAGCGCGAGAATCCATCCGGAGAGGATGGCCGAGCCGTCGCCGAGGGTGGCGAGCAGCGGCTTTTTCGCCAGCAGCAGGCAGGCGGACTCGAAGGCGACGGAGGCGATCACGGTGACGGCGAAAAGGTAGATCGCAGGCCAGCCGAACAGGCCGAGACCGAATACCGTGGCCGGGGTCAGCGCGATCATCACCCAGGACATGATCATCGGCGTCGTGCGCCCGGCGTGGGCGAACGGACCGGCGACGAATGGGCGCGGGGTCATGGCTGGGCGGTTCCTTCCTGAGCGGCGCGGGCCGCGGCGGCGGCGGCCTTCTTCTTTTCCATCATCGCCTTGCGTTCGGCGGCGAGCTTCTCCTGGCGGATCGCCTTCTGCTGCGCCAGGCGCTTGGCTTCCTCGTTGTGCTGTTTGACCCGCTGCTCCGCCGCGATGTGGCCCTTGGCGTAGTGGAAGCTCTGCACCAGGGGAATGCGCGAGGGGCAGGCATAGGCGCAGCTGCCGCAGCCGATGCAGTCCATCAGTCCGGCGGAGACCGCGGCGTCGAAGTTGCCGTTGCGGATGTTGGCGGAGATCTCGAGCGGCAGCAGGCCGCACGGGCAGGCGGTGACGCAGGTGCCGCAGCGCAGGCAGGCGTGCGCCGGGCCGCGCCGGGTGTCGGAGGGCAGCAGCGCGAGAATGCCGTTCATTCCCTTGACCGTGGGAATGTCGGTGGAGCGCAGCGGCTGGCCCATCATCGGCCCGCCGGAGAGAATCTCCTGCGGTTCGGCGGTCAGGCCGCCGCACACTGCGATGAGGTCGGAGATCGGCGTGCCGAGCACGGCGCGCAGGTTTTTCGGCTCCGCGACCGCGCCGCCGGAGACGGTGACGACGCGGGCGACCAGCGGACGGCCGAGCTTGACCGCCTCGTAGACGGCGAACGCGGTGGCGATGTTGTGCACCACCACGCCGATATCGGCGGTGAGCGCGCGCGCCGGAGTTTCGCGGCCGGTCAGCGTGTGCACCAGGTGCTTTTCCGAACCCATGGGATAGCGCGTCGGCACCGGCGCGATCTCGATGCCGGGGCAGCCGGCGGCGGCCTCGGTCATCGCCGCGATGGCCTCCGGCTTGTTGGTTTCGATGGCGATCAGGGTGCGTTCCACCCCCAGCGCACGGGCCATCAGGGCGACGCCGGCGATCACTTCCTCGGCGTGCTCGCGCATCAGGCGGTCGTCGCAGGTGAGGAAGGGTTCGCACTCCGCGCCGTTCATCACCAGGGTGGTGAGGTGGTGGCGGTCGCGCAGGTGCAGCTTCACCGCGGAGGGAAAGGTGGCTCCGCCCAGGCCGACGATGCCCGCGGCGGCAACGCGCGCGGCGATCGCCGCGGGTTCGGCGTCGTCGGGGAGCGGCGGCATCGGCTCCGCCCAGGCGTCCTCGCCGTCGGGGGCGAGCGTGATCGCCGGGGCCGCAAGACCGGAGGCGTGCGGCACCGGCACCGGACCGATGGCGGCGACGGTGCCGGAGGTCGAGGCGTGGATCGCGGCAGAGACCGGACCCGCCGCCTCGGCGATCACCTGGCCCTTGAGCACGCGGTCGCCCACCTTCACCACCGGGCGCGCCGGGGCGCCGATGTGCTGTTGCAGCGGCAGGTGCAGAACCGCGGAGATCGGCGCATCGATGATGGTCTTTTCCCGCGTGGCGTCCTTGCGGGGGTCGGGGTGGACGCCGCCCCGGATGCGGAACAGCTTCATTGCGTCAGCACTCCGTTGCCGGAACGCGGCGTCTTGCCGGTGCCGGGCTTCGGCCAATACCAGGATTGCAGCGTCACCGGGATCGGCTCCAGGCGGATGCCGCCCGCGGGGCACGCGGCGACGCAGGCGCCGCAGCCGGTGCAGGCGTCGGCGATGACGCCGTGAATCTGTTTCGCCGCGCCGATCACTGCGTCGGTGGGGCATTTGCGGGAGCATTTGGTGCAGCCGATGCACACCGTTTCGTCGATGCGCGCGACCATCGGGCCGGTCTCGGCGAAGCCGGAAAGGTCCACCGCGAGGCAGAGCTTTTCCGCCAGCGCATGCGCCACCGGGCGTCCGCCGGGCGGGCAGACGGTGACCGGCGCCTCGCCCTTGGCCACCGCGGCGGCGGCGGCGGCGCAACCGGGATAGCCGCACTGGCCGCAGTTCTGGCCGGGCAGGATCGCCTCGATGTCGCCGGTGAGCGGGCTCGACTCCACGTGCAGGCGTTTCGCCGCGACGCCGAGGAATACGCCCAGCCCGCTTCCCAGGGCGGTCAATCCGACGATGGCTTCCAACATGGCGTGCCTCCTCTTACGGCGCGACCAGGCCTGCAAAGCCCATGAACGCCATGGACAGCAGACCCGCGGTGATGAAGCTGACCGGCGCGCCGGAAAAAGCGCGCGGCACATGCGACAGCGCCAGGCGCTCGCGCAGCCCGGCGAACAGGACCATGACCAGGGTGAACCCGGCGGCGGAGCCGAAGCCGTAGAGCACGCTCTGCACGAAGCCGTGGTTTTCCTGGATGTTCAAGAGCGCGACGCCGAGCACCGCGCAGTTGGTGGTGATCAGCGGCAGGAAGATGCCCAGCACCTGGTAGAGGGTGGGGGATATCTTCTTGATCACCATCTCGGTGAACTGCACCACCGCGGCGATCACCAGGATGAAGGTGAGAATGCGCAGGTAGGCAATGCCCAGGGGTTGCAGCAGGCCGTGTTCCAGAACCCACCCGGCGGCGGTGGCCAGGGTGAGGACGAAGGTGGTGGCCATACCCATGCCGAGCGCGGTGTCCACCTTGTTGGACACGCCCATGAACGGGCAAAGCCCGAGGAATTTCACCAGCACGACATTGTTCACCAGAACCGTGCCGAGGATGAGAAAGAAGTATTCCGTCATGGAGCCTACCCTTGCCACGCCGATTGCCGTGGCGTTTGCACGTCCCGTACCAAAATCACGCCGGCAGGGGACTGCCTCGGAAAGCGGCATCACCGCTTGCTATCCGGGCAATTCCCCCCACGCACCCATTGTCATGAAGCTGACACCCCCAGGGTGGCAAGAACAGAAGATGTCACAAAACATACGGGCTTTCCAAGCGTTTCTGACGAATCAAGGCGCGAATCCGGGCTTGGGCATATATCTTGCGAGTGTGGAGGCGGATGGCACGAGGACTCACGTATGCAACGCGACAAGACCGCACCCACCTCTAACCCCCCTGAGAAAACTAAGGATTTCTCCAGGGTTCACACGGGTGGGCAGGCCCAAGCGGGTAGGGTAAAAAACCTCGGGCAGGATGCGACTCGGCAAATGCCGAACCTACCCCAAGGGCTATTGGCGCACGTCATCGAGTCTCTCGCCTCGGGGGTCTCCATCGCCGACGCGTCGGGCACCATCCTCTACGTCAACCCGGCGTTCCAGCAGATCACCGGCTATGCCGCGGCCGAGGTGATCGGCCGCAACCACAGTGTGCTTTCCTACAAAAAGACGCCGCCGCGGGTCTACGAGGACATGTGGCGCACCATCACCGGCGGCCGGGTGTGGACCGGACGGCTCTTGAACCGCCGCAAGGACGGCGCGGCCTATCTCGCCGATCTCAAGGTGGTGCCGGTGGCGGGCGAGGAGCCGGGTGGCGTGCCGCACTACCTGGGGATTCAGCGCGACGTCTCCGCCGAGATGGGCCTGGAGCGCCACGTTGCGGCGCAGAAGGCGCTGATCGAGAACATTATCGATGTCGCGCCGGTGGTGATGGCGCTCCTGAACGAACACGGCAAGGTGCTGATCGACAACCACGCCTACAAGGTACTGATGGCCGACATGGGCGGACAGGAGCCGGCGTGGGAATTTCTGAAGGCGGTCTCCGACGGCGATGCCGCGCGCTTTCTGCTGGAGCGGCGGGAATGCGACAGCGCCGAGGTGAAGATCGAGGTGGGCCGCCTCGGGCCGCGCTGGTTCACCTGCTCGGGCCTGTGGATCGACACCGCGCGTCCGGACGTGGACAGCTTCTACGAGCCCGGACCGGGGCGCGCGTTGCTGCTCGTTTGCCTTGACGTTACCGCGCGGATGCGCGCCTTCCAGCAGGCCAAGACCTCGGCGATCCGCGCGCTCACCGCGGAGATCCAGCAGGCGCAGGGCATGCGCGAGGTGCTGCAGGGCGCGGTCTACCAGTTGCAGGGGCCGCTCAACATGCTCGCCGCGGCGACCGCGATGATGGAGCGCAACGGCGGCCTTAACCCGGCGCTTGCCGCGCCGCTCTCCGAGGTGCAGACGGCGGGGGCGGAAACCCTCGCCCGTCTGCGCGACAGCCTGCCGCACGTCGTCGCCGAGCCGGTGCTGCCCTTGAACGTCAACGAGCTGGTGCGCGAGGTGATGGACTTCATGGTCGACCGCGTACTCGCCGAGGGGGTGGCGCTGTCCTGGCTGCCCACCGCGGTGCTGCCTGCGGTCTCCGGCCGCGCCGGGCAGCTGCGCACCCTGGTCAAGGTGCTGATCGACAACGCGGTGGATGCTGTGGGCGAACCCGGCGTCGCCGAGCGCGGCATTGTCATCGAGACGCGGCGCGGCGCGGACGGCGGAGTCGAGGTGGTGGTGAGCGATTCCGGCCCCGGCGTGCCGCCCGCCGACCGCGCCCGCATCTTCGAACCCTTCTTCAGCGGCTGGCGGCGCTGGCGCGGGCGGCCCGGCATGGGGCTCGCCATCGCGCAGAACATTCTCGCCGAGCACGGCGGCACCATCGACGTGCAGACCACCGCCGAGGGCGGCTGCCGCATCGTCGTCGGTCTGCCGGTGGAGGACGCGGCGCTGATCACCCGGGGGGACGGCGTCTGATGCCCACGTCGAGCGACCGCAGCGCCCTGATCGAGACCGAACTGGAGATTCTCTTCGCGGTGAGCCGGGTGCTCAGCCTGTCGCTCGACCTGACGGAGACCTTCGCCGAGCTGCTCGCCCTGCTGCACGACCGCGGCGGCTACGCCCACGGCTTCATCGTCCTCAAGGACGGCGACAGCGGCGAGTTTTTGGTGCGCGCCGCCTACCGCGACATCGCGGGCACGCCGTCCGCGGTGCGCTACAAGCCCGGCGAGGGCGTGGTCGGCATGATCGCCGCAAGCGGCGAGGCGATGCTGCTGCCGCGCATCGCCGACGAGCCCGCCTTCCTCCACCGCCTGAAGGCGTTCGACCCGGAGCTGCCGTTCATCGGCGCGCCGATCGCGGGCGAAAGCGACGAGGTGGTGGGCGTGCTCGCGGCGCAGCCGCCGGCGGAACGCGCCCTCCTCGGCGAGCGCTCGCGTTTCATGGAGATGGTCGCCAACCTGATTTCCCAAAGCGTCCGCCTCAACCGCCAAGTGCGCGCCGAGCGTCAGGAGATCGCCGAGGAACGCGACACCTTGCGCCGCCGCGTGCGCGGCCAGCACGGGTTCGACACCATCGTCGGCCACACCCCGGTGATGCGCCAGGTGTTCGAACAGGTGCGCCTGGTCTCGAAATGGAACACCACGGTGCTGCTGCGCGGCGAATCCGGCACCGGCAAGGAACTGATCGCCAACGCCATCCACTACAACTCGCCGCGCGCCTCCGCCCCCTTCGTCAAGCTCAACTGCGCCGCGCTGCCCGAGAACCTGCTGGAATCCGAGATGTTCGGCCACGAGAAGGGGGCCTTCACCGGCGCTGCGGCGCAGCGCAAGGGGCGCTTCGAGCTGGCCGACGGCGGTACCCTCTTCCTCGACGAGATCGGCGAGATCTCCGGCCTGTTCCAGAGCAAGCTCCTGCGCGTGCTGCAGGAGGGCGAGTTCGAACGCGTCGGCGGCGCCGAGACCATCCGCGTCGACGTGCGGGTGATCGCCGCCACCAACCGCGACCTCGAAGGCGCGGTGGCGGAGGGCTCCTTCCGCGAGGACCTCTACTACCGCCTCAACGTCATGCCGATCCGCACGCCGCCTTTGCGCGAGCGCATCGAGGACATCCCCGACCTCGCCCGCTTCATGGTCGAGAAGATCGCCCGCGCGCAGCGCCGCGAGCTTTCGATCAACGACGATGCGATCCGCCTGCTGCTGCGCCACCGCTGGCCCGGCAACGTGCGCGAGCTGGAAAACAGCCTGGAGCGCGCCGCGATCATGAGCGAGACCGGCACCATCGACGAGCGCGCGGTGATCCTCGCCGGGCTGCAGGACCGCATGGTCGCCTCCCCCGGCATCGACGCGCCGCCGCCGCCCGCCTTCTCCCGCCCCGGCGCCGCGCCAGCCGCCGCGCCGCCGCCGGAGGTGGACGACCCCGGCCTCTCCGAGCGCGAGCGCGTCATCGCCGCGCTGGAGCGCGCCGGATGGGTACAGGCCAAGGCCGCCCGCCTGCTCAACATGACGCCCAGGCAGATCGCCTACCGCATCCAGACACT
>JBFWJB010000006.1:0-25531 GCA_050253435.1 Rhodospirillaceae bacterium | reverse complement strand
GCAGCGGCGAAGGCGGCCCCGGCGGACCTGCTGCGGCCCGCCGCGCCGCAGATCGAGGCGGCGCTCGCCGCCGTCGGCCTGGATGTCGATACGCCCACCCTGGCGCGCTTCTTGGCGTCGTCGATCGCCGGGCGCGAGCGCCTGAAGTTCGAATTCATGAAGAGCGTCGACGCCATTCTCGAAACCATAGCGGCGCTCGGGGCCGGCCTCGGCCTGTCGCGGGAAGAGCTTTCCTTCGCGCCGCTGTGCGAGTTTCTCGGTCTGGAGCGCGACAGCGCCTCGCAGGCCCTGGCGAGCCACCTGCGCCGCCTCGCCGGCCAGAACGAGAAGCGCTGGCTGCTCGCCAAGGGGCTGCGCCTGCCGGACCTCATCGCTGCGCCGGACGACGTGTTCGCGCACCGCCTGGATGCCTGGCGCCCCAACTTCGTGACGCGCCGCAAGGTGACGGCGCGGCCGGTGGTGGTGGGCGGCGATGCCGGGAATGCGGACCTCGCAGGGGCGTTGGTGTTCATCCGCGCCGCCGATCCCGGCTTCGACTGGATTTTCGGGCATGCCATCGCCGGTCTGGTGACGCAATATGGGGGCGTCGCCTCGCACATGGCGATCCGCGCCGCCGAATTCGGCCTGCCCGCAGCGATCGGCTGCGGCGAGGCGCTGTTCGAGACGCTGAGCCGTGCCGCGCGGGTGGAACTGGATTGCGAACAGGGCAGGATCAGGGCTCTCGGATGATCGTCTTCATCACCATGCGCTCGGCGGACGGCGCCGCCTACACCGAGGCCCGCGACGGCCTGAGCCACGATTGGTGCCGCTGGTGCGATGCGGCCGGGATCGTGCCGGTGCCGGTGCCCAACGCCCTGGAAACGCCGGAGGCGCTGCTCGATGCGGTGCCGGGGCGGGGACTGCTGCTCACCGGCGGCGACGATTTGGGCGATGCGCCGCGCGACCGCACCGAATCCCGCCTGCTCGCCGCCGCGCTCGCCCGCCGCCTGCCGGTGTTCGGGGTGTGCCGCGGGCTGCAGGTGATCGCCACCGCCTTCGGCGCGCCGCTCTGCCGCGCCGCCGCCGCGGGGCACGTGGCCACGGCGCACCCGGTGGAGGTTTGCGACGATCTTTCCGGCGCGCTGCCGCTCGGGCGGTTTTCCGTCAACAGCTTCCACAACGATGCGGTGCGCGCCGCCGACCTCGCCGGGGGGCTGCGCGCCTTCGCCGTCTCGTCCGAGGGCTGGGCGGAGGGGCTCTTTCATCCGGAGTTGCCGCTTACCGCGGTGCAGTGGCATCCGGAACGCGACAATCCGGGCCGCGACCTCGACGCCCGGCTTCTGCAAAGGTGGATCGCGCAATGCGTCTGATCGTTCTCGCCGCCGGGCTGGGCAGCCGTCTTGCCCCGCTCACCGATGATCGCCCGAAGTGTCTGGTGGATCTGGGGGGGCGGCCGCTCCTGCGCTGGACCCTTTCCGCCGCCGCCGCCTGCGGCATCGGCGAGGTGGTGGCGGTGGGCGGCTACCGCGCACAACAACTCCGCGACTATGACGTGACCCTGGTGGAGAACCCCGACTACGCCACCACCAACATGGTGCACTCCCTGCTCGCCGCGCGGGATTTCTTCGGCGACGGCTTCATTATGTCCTATGGCGATATCGCCTATGCGCCGGGCGTGCTGCGCCGCCTGCTCGCCGCGCCGCCGGGCGTGGCGGTGACGGTGGACCGCGGCTGGCTCGACTATTGGCGACGGCGCTTCGACGACCCGCTTTCCGATGCCGAGACCCTGCGCTTCGCCCCCGGCGGCGGACTGGCGGAGATCGGCGCGAAGCCGCGTTCCCTCGCCGAGATCGAGGCGCAGTACATCGGTCTCGTTTCCTTCAAGGGGCCCGGCGTCGCGGCGCTCTTGCGCGCCCTCGAACGCGCCCAGGCCGACCGTGCCGCCGGGCGCAATCCGTTCGGCGGGCCGCGCCCCTACGAGAAAATGTACATGACCGACCTGCTGCAGGGGATGATCGGCCTGGGCGAACGTCTCGACCCGGTGGTCATCGACGGGCAATGGGTGGAGATCGACTCCCGCCGCGACCTCGCGGTGGCGGAGGACCTGCTGAAGGCCGGGCGCATGGCGGAACGGGAGGACTAACGGCATGGTGATCTGGCTGATCGGGCTGTCCGGCGCGGGCAAGACCACCCTCAGCAGCCTCGTCTACGAGGCGCTGAAGCCGCGGCTGCCCAATCTGGTGCGGCTCGACGGGGATGTGGTGCGCGACCTCTTCGGCAACGACGCGGACCACACGGTCGCCGGGCGTCGCCGCAATGCCGAACGCCTTTCCATGCTGTCCCGGTTCCTGGCGCAGCAGGATATCCACGTCGTTGCCGCCGTGCTGTCGATCTTTCCGGAGTGGCGGCGCTGGAACCGCGAGAATTTGCCGGAGTACGCCGAGGTCTACGTCAAGGTCTCCATGGAAACGCTGCAACGGCGCGACCCGAAGGGGCTGTACGCCGGGGCGCGGCGTGGCGAAATTCCCAACGTGGTGGGGGTCGACATCCCGTTCCCTGAGCCGGAAGCGCCCGATCTGGTGATCGAGAACGATGCGGACCGCCGGGACATGCGGGAGATGGTGGAGCGGATACTCGGCCTGCCCGCGGTGGAGCGGTGCCTGCGATGAGCGTGCTTGCCGTTCTGTTGCTTGGCCTGGCCGTCCTGGAGGTCTTTCTGACGGTTCTCGTCCGGCGGCTGCGGCGGGGGTTTCAGTGGCTGATCACCGAGGCGGACGAGCGCCCGGTCCTCGACCCGGAAGCCTTGCGCAAATACCTGGACGGCAGCTTCGATCCGGATCTCGGCTGGGTGCGCAAGCCCGATACGGAAGGCCGGGAGAAGGGCGCCGGGGGAGAGGTCGTTTTCCATATCGATTCGTCCGGCGCGCGGGCGGCGCCCGGGGGGAAGGACGCCCCTGCGGCTGCGGCGTTCGGCGATTCCTACGTTTTCTGCCGTCAGGTCGCGGACGAGGAAACCTGGGAGGCGCAAACCGCCCGGATTTCCGGCCTCGGGGTGATGAATTTCGGCGTGGGCAACTACGGCGCGGACCAGGCGCTGCTGCGCTATGAACGGACCGAGCTGCCGCCGAGCGTGCGGGTGGCGATTCTCGGCTTCGTGCCGGAAACCATCTGCCGGGTGCAGTCCTACTGGAAGCACTACCTGGAATTCGGCAACACCTTCGCCTTCAAGCCGAGATTCCTCCCGGACGGCGCGGCCGGGCTGGTCCTCAAGCCGCAGGCGATGCGGCGGGCGGAGGATTTCACCCGAATCGAGGAGAAACTCCCCGGTATCCGCGCGGCGGACGGCTTCTATCGGCGGAAGTTCCGCTCCAGACAATTCCGTTTTCCCTATCTTTTTAGCTTTCTGCGCCATCCGGGGACGAACGCCCGGCTGATCGCCGCCCTGGTGCGGTGGGCCGTGCTGCGGCGGCTGGGGCGGAGCGGGCCGGAAGCCGAGAACCGCCCCTTCGAGCTGATCATGCGGGAAAACCTGAAGGACGCGCGGCGGATGTATGCCGATCCGGACGCCACGGCTCTGCTGCGGGGGATTCTGTTGCGCTTCGCGGCGGCGGCGCGGCGGCGCGGCCATGTTCCCGTGGTGCTGGTGATGCCTCAGCTTCTGGATCTTCGCGGTGGCGGCGCAACTCCGGAATACTGTGCGTTCTTCGCGGGCCTTGGCCGGGAAATGGCGGTTCTGGAAATGACGGATGTCCTGACGCGGCAGGACCTGGAAACGCTCTATGTGGAAGATGCCTACGGAGGCCATTTTTCCGTGGAGGGAAACCGCCTCGTCGCGGAGACGGTCGCGGCATTCCTGCGCGGCTGCGCGGCGGACGAGGCAAGGGAAGGGGCACCATGAGGAAGACCTATCGCTGGGACGACAACAAGGCCTACTGGACGAAACGCTGGGAGGCGATTCCGGCGGATAACGCGATCACCAATCATGGCGTCTACCCCTTGCGCCACGCGGAGATGACGGTTTCCGCCAACGACGGCCCGATCCTCGAGGCGGGCTGCGGCGCGGGACGCGTGCTGCGCCATTACCACGAGCACGGCTACGATATCACCGGCATCGATTTCATTCCCGTGGCGGTGGAGAAGCTCAAGGCTGCGGACCCGACCCTGAAGGTGGAGGTGGGCGATATCACCCGCCTGGGCTTCCCCGACGGGGCGTTCAAATACCTGCTCGCCTTCGGCCTGTTCCACAATTTGGATACCGGCCTCGATGCGGCGGTGGCGGAAACCTTCCGCGTGCTCGTGCCCGGCGGGCGGGTGTGCGCCTCGTTCCGCGCCGACAACGTCCAGACCCGTCTCACCGATTGGCTGACCGAGCGCCGCCGCAGGAAATCCGGGAAAACCGGCGGCACCCGCGCCTTCCACAAGATGAACCTCACCCGCCGCGAGTTCGAGGCGGTGTTCCGCCGCGCCGGGTTCGCCATCGAGCGGGTGATGCCGGTGGAGAATATGCCGATTCTCTATAAGTTCGCGTTCTTCCGCGCCGCCGGGCACAAGGTGATGGACGAGCACGTCGCGCGCAAGGAAGGGTACCGCCTGTCCTGGTTCGGGCAGCGGGTGCAGAACTTTCTGATGGCCGCATTCCCCGACCAGTTCTGCAATATCTATGTGATGATCGCGCGCCGCCCCTAGGTGGCGGAAGGGGCTACTTCTTGCCGAGCAGGAAGTCCACCACCGCCTCGGCCTTGTCGGTGCCCTGGCCTTCGGGGTCCATGTTGGCCTTGAGCCAGGTCTTGGCCTCGTCGGCCTCCACCGGGTACTTCTTCACCATGGCGGCGATGATGGACTGCAGACCGAGCACGTTGGCCGCCACGTCGTCCATCGCCTCGAGGAAGGTTTCGGTGTTGCCCTGCGCCTCGTCGTAGAGACGGTTGACGTCGTCGGAGACGGTCTGCAGCAACCCCTGAACCCGTTCAATCAATCCTTCACTCATGGCTTCGACCCCTGGTAAAAACGAATGGCTCCGCCACCATAGCGGAACCTCCCGGGGCTGTCATGGGACAATTCCGGAAGCCCGGAAGGGCGGGGACAAGGGGAATCGGCATGGCGCGCAAGTTCGGAATCGGCTGGCAGGTCGGCGGCACCACCGGCTGGGGGGTCTATGGCCTCTCCCTGATGCTGCAGGGCGCGCGGCGCGGCCTGGTGCCGGTGCCGGTCTACATCTCGCCGAAGTTTTCTCCCGATCCGCTGGAGGAACGCCTGCTCGCGCCGCTCAATCGCCACTGGTACATCGAGCAGGAGTTCTTCGCTCTCGCCGACGGCGAAGACGTGCACACCGGATACCCCTTCCTCCTCGGCCTCGGCAACGACCTCGCCCCGGCGGACGTCATCGCCCGCATCGGCGGCGACCCGGACATCGGCGTGGCGTTCTTCGAACACCGCGCCATCGACCCCGGCGACGTCGCCCGCGCGAAGGAGCGCTACGCCGCAATCATCGCCGGTTCCTCCTGGAACGCCGAGGTGCTGCGCGACCTGGGGTTCGAAAACGTCCACTTCTGCCCGCAGGGGATCGATCCCACCCGCTTCCACCCCGCGCCGAAGGGCGGCGGGCTTTCCGACCGCTTCGTCGTGTTTTCCGGCGGCAAGCTGGAATTCCGCAAGGGCCAGGACATCGTGGTGGAGGTGTTCCGGCGTTTCCGCGAACGCCATCCCGAGGCGCTCCTGATGCTCGCCTGGCACAACCATTGGGACGAATCCGTGGCCAGCCTGCGCCTCTCGCCGCACGGCACCGGCTCGCCGCAGCGCGGCGAGGACGGAACCTGGAAGATCAGCGAATGGCTCGCCTCCCGGGGCATTCCGCCCGACGCGGTGCTCGACCTCGGCGAGGTCGCCAACGCCGCGATGCCCCGCCTGCTGCGGGAATGCGATGTCGGCCTCTTCCCCAACCGCTGCGAGGGCGGCACCAACCTCGTCGCCATGGAATGCATGGCCTGCGGCGTGCCCGCCATCCTCTCCGCCAATACCGGCCACCGCGACCTGCTCGCCCGCGAAGGCGCGGCGCTCGCGCTTACCGCCCAGGGCGCGGTCAAGGGCGGCCCCGACGACGACCCCGGCCTCTTCCTCGACTGGGGAGAAACCGACCCCGACGAAGCCCTCGACCGCCTCGAATGGGTCCATGCCCACCGCGGCGAAGCCGCGCACATCGGCCGCCGCGGCGCCGCTTTCCTGCGCGAATGGGCCTGGCCGGAGAAGATCGACGCCCTGTTCGCCGCGCTGGGCTGGGTGTAGGCGGAAAAACCAAAACTTCGCGGAGGGACTCGGTCCCTCCGCACCTCCCACAACTGGTTTTTCGCCGCGTAGCGGCAATCAACCGTCACGCGGCGTGATGGTCTTATGGCGCTATGCGCAAAAATCGAAAGTCATGGGGTCAAGGGGCCTCCCGGCCCCTTGCGGGTCCGGGCAGAGCCCGGCCTGTTTTTTTACGCTACGCCCCGGGCTGGAACTCCGGCATCGCGGCGCGGAGCGTCCGCAGCATGGCGCTCATCGTCTTGTCTTCGAGGGCGGCGAGTGCCTCGATCGCGGCGGCGCGCTCCTCGGGGGGGAGGGTGGCGTCGCGCAGGGCGCGGAAGGCGAGGTCTTCGTATTCTGCGGCGGAGGCGGGAAGGAAGCTTTCATCCGGGAAGCGCTGGGAGAAGAGGTAGCGCATCAGGTGGTGATTGAAGCTGAGGGTCTTGTCGCTCCAGCGGGTTTCGTGGCGCGGGTGCAGCGCGACCGGCGCGGTGATGGAGGAGAGCGCCCATCCGGCGGCCCAGGCGGCCAGCGGCAGCCAGTAGTCCCAGTTGGGCATGCCGATGCAGAAGGGGCGTTCGTCGAGGATGGCGGCGAGGCCGGGGCCGAAGAAGAAGGCGTCGAAGCCGCGCGCCAAGGCGGGATTGGCGAGGGAGGCGAGGTCGTCCACGTCGGTGCGCGCCACCGCGACGAGGGCATTGCCGAGCGGCGGGCGCAGGCGGCGGACGATCTCGGTGCCGGGGCGCAGCACGATGTCGGCGTTGACGATGGCGCAGAGGTCGGGGGCTTCGGCACAGGCTTCGGCGATCAGGCCGCCGATCAGGGGCAGGCGCTTGGCGGTGGCGGTGCGCTCCGGGGCGCGGAAGGCGACGGCGGGGTAGCGCGGGGCGAGGCGGGCGGCCTCCGCCGCGACGTTGTGCGAGATCACGCTGAAGCCGTGGCCGAGCCAGCTTGCCACCGCGGCGTCCTGGGTGGCGTCGGCGGCGGGGTTGAGGCTGGTGACGAGAACGGCGCGGGTCATCGCGGGGAAGTTCCGATCGGGAAGCGGGTGGTGGCGAGCGCGTCGGCGGCACGGGCGACCGGGTCCGCCCAGTCGCCGAGGGCCTGCTGGCGGAAGAGGCGGGCCTCGGCGTACCAGGGCGTGGTGGAGCGGTCGGGCCCCCAGCGCCAGTCCGGTTCCGCGGCCAGGAGAATCCAGGTGCGCACGCCGAGGGTGGCGGCGAGGTGGGCGGCGGCGGTATCCACCGAGATCATCAGGTCGAGGGCGGCGGCGCGCTGTGCGGTGACGCGGAAATCGGCGGGCGGGTCGAGGGTGCGGAGCTGCGGCATCGCCACCGCCTGCGCCGCCGCCTCGCCGGTCTGCAGGGAGATCCAGGCGGCATCCGGCCGCGCCGCGATCAGCGGCGCGAGGGCGGCGAGCGGCAGGGAGCGCCAGGCGTCGTTGTCGTGCGCCGGGTTGCCCGCCCACACCAGGCCGATGCGCGGGTGCGGCCCGAGGTCCGGCGCGGCGGCGCGGATGGCGGCGATGCCCGCGGCGAAGGCGGGGGAGGCTGCGGGTTCGGGCGCCGCCTCCGGTGCGGGCAGCCCCATGCGGTGCGGCAGGCTGAAGAGAGGCGCCCAGGCGTCCGCCGCGGCGGTTTCCGCCGCCTCGAAAGGCATCACCGGGATCTCCGGCGGCAGCAGTTCGCGGGCGAGCGGCGCGAGCGCCGGGTGCAGGGCGAGGGCGGGACGGCAGCCGCGCTCGGCCAGGAGCGGCAGGTAGCGCAGGCACTGCAGGGCGTCGCCGTGGCCCTGTTCGCCGATCGCGAGCAGGCGGGCGGGAAGGGGCCCGGCCTGCCATTCCGGCAGGTTCGGGCGCACCGGAGGGCCCATGCCGATGGCGAGGCGGTGCTCCCACGCGGCGAAGCCGTCGGCCCAGCGCCCGGAGAGGAAGAGCACGTGGGAGCGGTTCCAGTGGGTGAAGTGGTCGCCGGGGTCGGCGAGCAGGGCGCGGCGGTAGCAGGCGTCGGCCTCGGCGAGGCGGCCGAGGCGGCGCAGCGCCCGGCCGAGGTTGACCAGGATGCCGTGCGGCGGGTCGTCGCCCTCGGTCAGCGGCGCGTACATCGCCACCGCCGCCTCGGTGCGGCCCATGCGGTAGAGCAGGTTGCCGAAGTTGAAGCGGCCTTCCGCATGCTCCGGGTCGAGGTCGAGCAGGCGGGAGAAGGCGAGGGCCGCCTGCGGCAGGTCGCCGACGGTGACGCAGGCGAGGGCGAGGTCGTAGAGCGCGGCGGCGTGGGCGGCGTCGAGGCGCAGGGTGCGCCGCCATGTGGCGATGGCGCTTTGCGGGTCGCCGGAGAGGGACTGGGCGACGCCGAGGCGGTAGGCCGCCTGCGGCTCGGTTGCGGTTTCCGGCGCGGCTTTGAGGTGGGCGGCGGCCTCGCCGAGGCGTCCGCCCGCCAGCGCGTCGAGCCCGGCGCACAACTCCGGCGAGGCGTCGGCGGCGGGGAGCCACTCGGGAAGGGCGGCGCTCATCGCGGTTTCGCCAGGGCGGTTTCGAGCAGGGTTTTGAGGTCGGCGGCGAAGCGTGCGCCGTCCAAGAGCGGCGAGGCGGCAAAGCGGGCGCGCCGCGCCGTGCGGTCGGCATCCAGCATCGCCGGGGAATGCGCCCAGGCGATGGCGGTGCGCACGTAGTCGCCGGGGCCGCCCGTCACTTCGCCGGCGAAGCCGCCGAAGGTGAGGTGGCTGGTGGAATGGCGGCTGGCGAAGGTGGCCCCCGGCGCGGCGATCACCGGAATGCCCATCCACAGCGCCTCCAGCGTGGTCAGGCCGCCTGCGTAGGGGAAGGAATCGAGCGCAAAGTCGCAGTCGTTGTAGAGGCCGAGGAGAATTTCGTGCGGCACCTTGCCGCGGATGTCCAGGCGCGCCGCGGGAATGCCGTGTGCCTGGAAGGTGCGCTCCAGGTAGTCGCGCACCATCGGGTCGTCGAGGCCGCGGAAGATCAGGCGCAGGCGGCTTTCCGGCACGCCCGCGAGAATCTTCGCCCATGCGGCGATGAGGTCGGGGTTGATCTTCGACGGGTTGTGGAAGGCGGCGAAGCTGACGTAGCCGTTGCGCCGCGCCGCGCCGCCTGCGGGCGCGGGCGCATAGTCCGGCGGCGCGTAGCAGACGTAGCCCGCGGGCATGCGCCAGATTTCCTCGACGTAGGCGGCTTCCTCCAGCTGCGGCACGTGGACGCGGTCGGCGATCAGGCCGTCGATCTGGGCGAGCCCGGTGGTGCCGACGTAACCCGCCCAGGTCGCCTGCAGCGCCGCGGGGCGCGCCGCGAACACCGCGAGGCGGTTGCGCCCGGTATGCCCGGCGAGGTCGATCAGCACGTCCGGCGGGTCGTCGCGGATCAGCGCGGCGAGGGCGTCGTCGGAGAGGGCGGCGACGGCATGCCACTCCGCCGCCGTTTCGCGCAGGGCCTCGGTAAGGGAGTCGTCGTCGGCATTGCTGGAATAGACGACGACGTCCATCCCCGCGGCGCGGGCGTGCGGCATCCACCCGGCGCAGAAATACCCCACCGGGTGGCGGCGCATATCTTCGGAAACCAGGCCGACGCGCAGGCGCTTGCGCCGTTTCGGCGGTGCCGGGCGCGGCGGCGTTTGCGGGAAGTGCTGGCGCGCCCAGGCGCGGTGCTGCGCCAAGAGCGAGGCGGCGCTCTGTCCCGGCAGGTAGTGCAGGGCGTGCAGGGCGTTGCCGTGGGCGTGGCGGTAGGCGGGGTCGATGGCGAGCGCGGTCTCGAAGGCGCGCAGCGCCTCCGCCGGATGGGCGGCGTCGGAGAGCGCGTTGCCGAGGTTGCACCAGGCCCGCGCGTGGCGCGGGTCGGCGTCGATGGCGCGGCGGAAGGCCGCGGCCGCCTCGCTCAGGCGGTGGCGGCGATAGAGCGCGGTGCCGAGGGAGAACGCCACCTCGGCGCGGTCCGGGTGGTGCGGCGGCAGGTTCTCCAGGGCGCGGGCGTAGCGCGCCGCGGCGGTGTCGATATCGCCCACCGTCTCCGCCGCCTGCGCCATCAGCCGCGCCACCGCCGGGTCGGCGGGCCAGCGCCGTTCCGCCGCGAAGGCGTGGGCGAAGGCGTCCGCGCCGTGCCCGGCCATCAGGTCGGCGACGATGAGGTCGCGCCATGCGTCTCGCGCCGCATCGGAGGAGTCCTCGCCGTAGGCCTCGACCGCGTGGGCGAGGAGCGGCAGCGCCGCCGCGGCGTCGTCGCGCAGAAGCGCCGCCAGCCCGAGGTGGTGGTGAAACACTCCGGCTTCCGGGTCGGTCATCAGGCCGAGGCGGCAGAAGGATTCCGCCTCCTCCGGGCGGTTGCCGGTGAGCGCGGCCAGGCTGAGCTTGGCGAGGCGCGCGGTCAGGGCGGGCTGCGGCATGAAAACGCTTCCTCGGCAGGGGCGGAACCAACCTTCCGAGTCGCAGCATGCGGCAACCGTTTCGCCGCGTCAAATCCGCGCGTGCCGCACCCACGCGACTCGTTAGGTCTTTGGTAATCTTCATAGTGTATGGATGCAAGCATGCCGGAGAGGCCATTCCGGTGATGAAGCTTGATTGCGGACTATCGGGCTGTCATGATGACCGCAGCGTTGGGACGAACGGCGAGAAACGTTGTGCGCCCAATGCCGATATGTCCGGCCCAACCTAGAATAGGAGCATGAGCCATGGCCAGTGATATCACGTTGTCGTCTTCGACGCGTTCCAATCTGCTTTCCCTGCAACGCACCACCGACCTGATCAGCCGCACCCAGGACCGTCTGTCCACGGGTAAGAAGGTCAACAGCGCCATCGACGATGCGCTGTCGTTCTTCACCGCCCGGTCGCTCAACGACCGCGCCTCCGACCTGTCCACCATCAAGTCGGGCATCTCCGAGGGCATCGAGGTTCTGACCACCACCACCGAGGCGCTGACCAGCATCGAGGACATCCTCAAGCAAATGAAGGCGGTCGCTTCCTCCGCGAAGTCCACCGCCGCGGCCGACAGCACCACCCGTAACAAGCTGTCGAGCCAGTTCAACGAGCTGCGCAGCCAGGTCGACCACCTGGTCAACGACGCCTCCTACAACGGCGTCAACCTCATCAAGTCCGGCGCCGACACCCTGACGGTGAAGTTCTCCGAACAGAACAACGTCACCCCGAAGCGCCAGCTGTCGATCGCGGGCATCGCCACCGACGCCAGCGCGCTCGGCGTCAAGTCGGCGACCATCGGTTCGGCCGCGGCCTCCGGTTCCACCGGCGCGGGCTGGGGCATTTCCTCCGGTACGCACGCCCAGGTCCTCGATTCCGTGATCAACGAAATCGACTCCGCGCTGACCACGGTGCGTACCAATGCGCAGACCTTCGGTACCAACGCCTCGTTGCTGCAAATCCGGCAGGAGTTCACCGACAACCTGGTGACCACCCTGGAATCCGGCGCCGCCAACCTGGTGAACGCGGACCTCAACGAAGAGTCCGCCAACATGCTGTCGCTGCAGACCCGGCAGTCTCTGGGCACCATCGCCCTGTCGATCGCGCAGCAGTCCGAACAGTCGATCCTGCGTCTGTTCTAAGCATTCGCGGGATATCGGTGACAGGCGGCGGGCTTCGGCCCGCCGCTTCGTTTTTCTAGGCAGGACCCTCCGGTTTGCGCATAATGGCTGCCACGGCGCCGACCGCGCCGTTGCGTTCGTGGACTCAAGGATCGGTCATGCCCCTGAAACTCACCCTGCGGAGGAACGAGAAGATCCTCATCGGCAATGCGGTTTTGCAGAATGGAGAAGGCAAATCCGAGTTCGTGGTGCTCAACCACGTGCCGGTGTTGCGCGAGAAGGACATCATGACGGAGGATGCGGCGGACACCGTCGCGAAGAGAATCTACTACACCATCCTCAACATGTACGTGACGCCCGAGCAGGAGCGGAGTTTCCACAAATTTTACTTTTTGCTGTTAAAACAGCTGCTGGTATTGCCTCTTGGGGACGAAGGTCTGGATTTGATGATGGAAATGTCCGAGTACATCATCGCCGGAGACCATTATAAGGCACTGAAATCGTGCCGTAAGTTGATCGATTACGAGGCGGAGGTCATGTCACATGGCGAATGAGCAAGTGCGCGCTTACCAACAGACCCAGCAGGCGAACCTGTCGGGGCGCGAGTTGGAGGCGATGGCGTTTACCCGCGCCGCCCTGAAACTGGAAGATGCGAAAAAGCTGACCGACAATCCCCCGGAGTTCGGCAAGGCCCTGCGCTTCAATCATCTGCTGTGGACGATCATCCAGGCCGATATCGTCGAGCCGGCCAACAAGCTGCCGCCGGAGATCAAGGCCAACATCATGAGTCTCAGCATCTTCGTCGACAAACAGACGGCGAAGGCTCTGCGCACCCGCAATCCCGCCGATCTGGACACCCTGATCAACATCAACCGCAACCTCGCCGCGGGCCTGCGCACCAAGGTCGAGGGCGCGGAAGCGGGCTGATCCCCGCCGAGGGGGCGCCCGTGTCCCTTGAGGAAGGTTTCTTTTCCTCGGAAGTGTTCCGTTCTGCCGCTACGCCGGGGGTCGCCTCGGCGTGGCGGCGTTTGCAGTTGGGGGATCCCGAAGGCGCGGAATTTTTCGCCGACGGGGTGAGCGAGGACGAAGCCGGAATCGCCGGTCTTGCCCAACTGCGCGCCGCCATCGCGATTGCGCGCGGCGATGCCGCCGCCGCCGCCGCGGCGCTGCAGGCCGCGTTGCCGCGGCTCGAAGTCCCCGCCGAGACCGCCGCGCTCTCCTGCCAGGCTGCCCTTTGCGCCTGGGAGACGGGCGACGCCGCGGCGGCGCGCGCCGCGTTCGCCGCCTCCATTGCCGCGGCGGACACCCCGGAGACCTGGGCCGCATGGGCGCGCCGCGAACGCGCCGGCGGCGCGGCGGATGCGGCGCTGCGGGTTCTTGCCGATGGACTCGCCCGCCACCCCGGCCATCCCGACCTTCTGAACGTGCTCGCCGCCTGCGAGCTGGCGGCGCGGCGTTTCGACGCTGCGCTCGCCGCGCTCGACCGCCTGCCGCCCGCGTTCGCGGCGCATCCGCTGGCGCTGGTCAACCGCGGCAACGCGCTTCTCGGCTTGCGCCGTTTCGATGCGGCGCGGCAGGCCTTCGACGCCGCACTGGCGGCGGAGCCCGACCTCTGCGCCGCGCTCTACGGGCGCGCCGCGGCCGATTTCGAAAGCGGCGCGGATGCGGCGGAGGCGGGGCTTGCCGCGGTTCTGGCACGGCAGCCGCTGCACCCGGAGGCGAGCGTGCTGCTCGCCCGCCTGTTGGTGCGCACCGGCCGCGCCGCGGCGGCGCGGGCGCTGCTGGAGGAGCTGCTGCACGCGGCCCCCGATTGCTTTGCCGCGCTCTACCACCTTGCGGTGATCCTGCGCGACGCCGGGGAGATCGAGGCAGCGGAGGCGCGGCTTGTCGCCGCCTTCGCCCTGCGCCCCGAGGCGGTGCACCTCAACGACCTGCTCGGGCTTTTGCGCCTCGACCGTGGCGATCTTTCCGGCGCGCAGGCGGCGTTTGCCCGCGCCGCCGCGGCGCTGGCGCCCGAGGCCGCGGCCTATGAGTCCAACCGCCTCTATGCCCTGCACTACGACCCCGGCGCGACTCCGGAGGAGATCGCCGCGGCGCATCGCGCCTATGGCGCGCGCTTCGGCGGCGTGGGAGAGGACGAGCCCTTCGCCAATCCGCCGGAACCGGAGCGGCCCTTACGCATCGGTTACGTCTCGCCGGATTTCCGCGCCCATTCGGTGGCGTTTTTCATGATGGCGCCGGTGACCTGCCACGACCGCGCGCGCTTCGAAGTCTTCGCCTATTCCAACGCGCCCTGCGGCGACGGCGCCACCCGCTGGTTCGCCGATGCGGCGGACGCCTGGCGCGACGTGCGCAACCTCACCTTCGACGAGATGCGCGCCCTGATCCGCGCCGACGGCATCGACATCCTGGTGGACCTCGCCGGGCACACCGGCGACAACCTGCTGCCGATGTTCGCCCGCCGCGCCGCGCCGGTGCAGGTAAGCTGGCTCGGCTATCCCGACACCACCGGCGTGCCCGCCATCGACGCCCGCATCGTCGATGCGCTGACCGACCCGCCGGGGGCGGAGGCGCTGGCCAGCGAGCGGCTGATCCGCCTGCCGCGGCCTTTCATCTGCTATCGCCCCACCGCCGACCTGCCGCCGGTGGCGGCGGGGCCGCTGGCCTCGGGACGGCCGATGACCTTCGGCTCGTTCAACACCTCGCTCAAGCTCAACGGCCCGCTGTTCGACGCCTGGGCGGAGATTCTCCACGCCGTGCCGGAGGCGCGTCTGCTGCTCAAGGCCAAGCCGTTCGCCAGCCCCGCCGCCCGCGCCTGGGCGGCGGGCGCGCTCTTCGCGCGCGGCGTGGCGGCGGAGCGCATCGACATCCGCGCCTTCGCGCCGACGCTGGGGGCGCACCTCGACCTCTATGGCGAGATCGACCTGGCGCTCGACACCTTTCCCTACAACGGCACCACCACCACCTGCGAGGCGCTGGCGATGGGGGTGCCGGTGCTCTCCCTCGCCGGGGACCGCCACTGCGCCCGCGTCGGCGAGAGCCTGCTGCGCGCCACCGGGCTGGCGGCGGATTTTCTCGCCGCCGACACGGCGGACTACGTGCGCCGCGCCGTCGCCTGGGCGGACCGCCGCGGCGAGCTGGCGGCGATGCGCGCCGGGCTGCGCGAGCGCCTGCTCGCCTCGCCCCTGTGCGACGAGGCGGGCTTCACCGCGGCGCTGGAGGACGCCTACCGCGGCCTCTGGCGCGACTGGTGCGGCGGCAGCGGCGCGCGCTGCAGCCTTGGGCCATCGCCCTTCGAAACCGAACTGAGGGCGGCATGCGCAGCGACGTGATCCTCGCCGCCGGGTACCTGGAGGCCGGGCTGCCCGCCGCCGCCGCCGACGCGGCGCGGGAGATCGTCGCCCGCCGCCCGGAGGATGCCGACGCCCACTACATTCTCGGCGGCGCGCTCGACCGCCTCGGCGAGGCGGCGGAGGCGATCGCCGAGCTCTCCCGCGCCGCGGCGCTCGCGCCCGCCGACCCGGCGGTGCGCCATGCCTTGGGGCTGACGCTCTACCGCGCGGGCCGCGCCGAGGAGGCGCTCGCCGACCTGCGTTTCGCCGCAGAGGCCGGAAACCCCGCCTTCGCCGAAAGCCTCGGCGCCTGCCTGATGACCCTGTCGCGCCCCGACGAGGCGGAGCCCTTCCTCGCCCGCGTCGCGGCGGCGCGGCCGGGCGACGCGCTCGCCTGGATGAACTGGGGGGCGGCGCTGATCGACCTCAACCGCTGCGAGGAGGCGATTGCCGCCTGCGACCGCGCGCTGGCGCTGGACCCGGAGCACGCCGAGGCGCGGATGACTCGCGCCATCGCCCTGCTGCTGGCCGGGCGCTGGGCCGAGGCCTGGCCGGAGTACGAGGCGCGCTGGCGCACCCGCGCCTTCCGCGAGGCTTATCCCACGCCCGCCTGTCGGCGCTGGCGGGGCGAGGCGCTGCCGCCCGGCAGCCGCCTGTGGGTGCGCGGCGAGCAGGGCTATGGCGACCAGATCCAGTTCGCCCGCTTTCTCGCGCCCGCCGCGGCGCGCGCCGGGGTTCCGCTTGCGGTGTCGGCCAATGCGGCGCTGCACCGCCTGCTGCGCGGCCTGCCGGGGGTGGAGGCCTGCGTCGAGCTGGCCGCGGCGCCGGAGGGCTGTAGCGCCGAGATTCCGATGCAGAGCCTCGCCGCGCTGTTCGCCCCGATGCCCGAAGCGGTCCCCGCCGCGGTGCCGTACCTGACGCCGCCCGCGCAGCCCGCGCTGCCGCCGCGCCGCGATGGGCGGTTGCGCCTCGGCGTGGTGTGGGCGGGCAAGCCGAAGCCGCGCGACCGCGCCATCGGCCCGGCGCTGCTCGCCGCGGCGCTTGCCGGGGCGGATGCGGAGATTTTCAGCCTGCAGACCGGCAAACCTGCGCGCGCCCGGCCGCCCGGCTGGACCGACCTTGCGCCGCAAATCCACGACTTCGCCGATACCGCCGCGCTGATCGCGCAGATGGACGCGGTGGTCAGCGTCGATACCGCGGTGGCGCACCTTGCCGGGGCGCTGGGGGTGCCGGTGTTCGTTCTCTTGATCGCAGGGGCGGACTGGCGCTGGCTGCGCGGGCGGGGCGATACGCCGTGGTATCCCTCCGCCCGTCTGTTGCGCCAGGAGAAGCGGGGCGACTGGAGCGCCCCCCTGGCGGCGCTGCGCGCCGCGCTTCAATCCATGTAGTTGAGCAGCGACAGCTGGTTGACCATGCTCATCGCGGCGTAGGAAATCTGCAGCGCGTTGCTCTGGTCGGTGATGCGCGCCGCCACCTCGGTTTTGTTCGCGTCTTCCATGTCGCCCATCCGCGTCGCCAGGAAGGTAGCGTAGGTCTGCTGGTTGGTCAGCGCGTTCTTCAGCACCACCTGGTTGCTCGCCAGCAGGTTTTCGAGACGCGAGAAGTCCTGAGTGCTTTCGGTGGTGTCGGTGGCCTCGTGCGTGATCGCGTCGCTGGCGATGCTGAGCGCCTCGTTGAGGCGGCGGGTGAGTTCGTCGCCGTCGATCTCGCCGGTGGCGGAATCCGTCGGCAGGCCCTGGATTACCATGCCGATGGCGCGGATCGCCTTTTCGATCGCTCCGTCCTTGGCGTTGATGCCGAGCTCGATGCTGCGGGTGTCGCTCACCCGGTGCTCCACCACCGTCTCGCCGCCCTTGTAGTAGATGTCGTTGCTGATCCCCGCGTTGCCGGTGGCGGCCACGGTCTCGGTCACCGGCGGCGGGTCCACGGTGAGGGTTCTGCCGTCGGCGGAGATGCCGGTGACGGTGAAGGTGCGGTTGTTGCTGTTGGTGCCGGAAATGGAGATCTGCCCCGGCTGGATCGCCGGAACGCTCACCGTGGTGCCCGCCGCAAGGGTTTCGTCGGTGGTCAGACCGGGAGCCAGGGTCAGCGTGCTGCCGTCGGAGGAGACGCCGGTGACGGTGTAGAAGCGGTCGTCGGCGGTGCTGCCGGTAAGCTGGATGGTCATGCCCGCTTCGACGTTGGAAAACGCCCCGGCGGTGGCCGCGGTGACGGTGCCGTTGGTCGCGTCCAGGGTCAACGCGCCGGTGGCGGCGTTGGTGTAGGTCTGGAGGTTGAACGCGCCCGCGGTGGCTGCGGTGATGGTGCCCGCGCCGTTGTTGAAGGTCAGCGCGCCGGTGTCGCCCGAGGTGATCAGGGTGTCGTTCATGTGGGCGAAGCGGCTTTCCGGGGCGGTGATGTCGTTGCCGTCGTAGACCGCCTGGAAGTCCTCCACCGAATCGAAGGGGATGGAAACCGGCGCGGTGTTGTTCTTGCCGCCGGAGAACAGGTACTGCCCGTCCAGCTTGATGTCGAGGTAGGCCTCGATGTCCTTCAGCACGTTGAAGGCGCGGTCCTGCAGCCCCTTGAAGTTCGCCAATTCCTCGTCGTCCATGTTGGTGAGGTCGTGGTTGAGGTAGGAGCTGAGGTCGTCGCGGAAGTTGATCAGCGAGGCCCGCGCGCCGTCCACCGACGAACTCATCGCGGCAAGCCGGGTGTTGGCCACGGTGTTGTTGGTGATGAAGGTGTTGTTGAGCGCGGAGAGGTTCTCGAAGTTGACCAGACGCAGCGCATCCGAGGCGATGCCGGTGTAGGTCTGGGACTTCTTTTCCGTCGAGAGTTGCGTCTGCAGATCGTAGATCCGCGACTGCGTGGTCATCAGACGGGCCGACATCAGGCTGTGGGCGGCGAGAGTGGGAACCCGGGTCATCGGAATGCCCCCTTATTGCACGATGTTGTTGAGGACGTCGAACAGGGTCTGCGTCGTGGAGATCACCCGCGCAGCCGCGGTGTAGGCCTGCTGGTAGATCATCAGCTGGGTGAGTTCTTCATCCAGGTTGACGCCGCTGATCTGGCCCTGCTTGAGCGACAGGCTGTCGGTCAGGGTCTGCTGGGTTTCGCTGCGGCTGGCGGCGCGGCTCGCCTCCGACGAGGTCTGCGACAGGATCGACGCGGCGTAGGCCGAGAGATCCTGCGCGCCGGCGGAGATCTTGCCCGCTTCGGAGAAAGTGACCGCGCTGGTGAAGGCCTCGGCCATGGCGTTGGCGATGGAGTTGTCGGCGGAGGCGAGCCCGTACTGCCCGGTGTCCGCGTTGTATTGCAGGATGCCGGAGGACAGCAGCGAGGAATCCGAAGCGAGGTCTTCGCGCACTTCGAGGCTCGCCGCGGCGCCGGACTTCGACGGCGCCATTTCGAGGCGGGAGAGCACGCCCGCCGACGTGGTCTCGCTGACCACCAGCTCCTTGCCGTCGTTCTGCAGGATGCGCAGGCGCACGCCCGAGCCTTCCTCCACCACGCTTGCGGTGATGTTGGCGGCGGCGAGGGCGGAGTTCGCGTTGATCTTCGCCGCGATGTCCGCGACCGTGTCGTTCTGGTTGATTGTGATGGCGGCGATCGCGGTGTTGCCCTCGATTCCGAAGCGCATGCCCGAGGTGGTGGCCGCCTTCCACGACGGGGAGACGATCTTGCTGTCGTAGAGGTCGTTGTTGCCGGGATTGACGTAGAAGTCGTTGAGCCCGAAGAACGCCGAGAAGCCCTGGCTCACCGATTCGTAGATGCCGTCGCTGCCCGCGGCGTCGAAGTTCACGGTGATGTCGGCGGCCGCGCCGGTGGTGTCCTCGTCGCGCATCGCGAAGCCGACGCTCTCGGTATCGGGAATTTCGATCTTCAGGTGGCCGTCGCCGTCCACCGAGGCCCAGGTCGTCGCCGCGCCGCCCTTGTAGTCGGTGAAGAAGGCGTTGAGCGCATCGACGATGTCGTCGATGCTGCCGGTGTCGGTGGGGGTGCCGCCGTTGAGCGCGGTAAGCTCGTCCTTGATCGAGGACTGCGCGGCCTGGGTGCCGTCGGCGTTGTAGAGCACCAGTTGCACGTCGCCGGGGCCGAAGGTGACCGACTGGTTGGCGGAATCGATGAAGGTGCGGGTGCCGGTGAAGTCCTGCGCCAGGCCCGGATACGGCGTGCCGCGGTTGTGCACCGCATTCAGCGCGTCCTTGAGCTGGGTCGCGAGTTCGTCCAGCTCCGACTGGATGGCGGGCAGGGTGGTGTCGCGCATCTCGATGTAGCCCGCCATCTCGCCTTCGGTGATCGCGCCGGTGATGTCCTTGCCGCCCGCGGAGATGGCGTTGAAGTTGCCCGCCTCGTAGGTCAGCCCCGCCGCGGTCTGGGTCACCGCCTGGTGGGTCAGCGTCACCGGATTCTTGTCCAGCAGGCTGTCGCCGTCGGCGGTGAGCAGGATCACCTCGCCGGAATCCCGCTTGAAGTAGCTGAAGTTCATCAGCCCGGAGAGCTCGCTGAGCGCCTGGTCGCGCTGGTCCTCGAGGTCGCCGGTATCTTGGAAGGTGTTCTGGCTGCGCACGATTTCGGCGTTCAGGGTGTCGATGCGGGTGAGCAGGGAGTTGACCGAGTCCACGTCGCTTTCAATGCCGCGGTCGGCCTCGAGGCGCAGGTTCTGCAGCGCCGTGGTCATGGTGTTGAGCTGCTCGGCGATGTCCATCGCCGACTGCACGGTGTTGAGCGCCTGGGTGACGCTCGAAACGTCGACGCCCAGGGTCTCGAACTGATCCGCCAGGTTCTGGATGGCGTGGGCGATCGAGCTGTTGTCCGAGGGCGAGCCGAAAAGGTCCTGGATGCGGGAGTAGTAGGTGTTCTGCACCGAATAGGTGCCCGCCACCGCGGCCTCGCGGCGGATGTCGCGCAACAGGCTTTCATCCACCGTGCGCTCCAGGCCTTTCGCACGCACGCCCACGCCTTTGCCGGCCAGCACCTGGCTTTCCTGCACGAAAACCTTGCGGGTATAGCCGACGGTGTTGACGTTCGCGATGTTGCGCGAGACCGAATCCAGCCCTTGCTGGGCGGTCGTCAGCCCGGACATCGCGGCGCCCAAGGCCAGTGTAATCGACATTGCGTACTCTCCCGTTACGGTGTCGTCGTTCTGACGGCTGCGGGATGGCGGCTCACAGTTCCTTGTTGAAGCTCACCGCCAGGGGACGGCCATCCGCGGTGGCGGCCTTGAGCGCGCCGGTCTTGCCGTAGGTCGCGTTGCGTTCCTGCGCCTGCTTCACGCCGTCGACCACGGCGTGCATCACGCGGTTCGCCGCTTCGATGTTGGCGGTGAGCAGGCGTTCGTTGCGTTCCGTCGCGGTCTGCAGGCGTTCGCCGAGGGAGCGCAGCGAGGCGCGCTCTTCCTCTTCGAGAATCTGCAGGATGTCCGGCGCATCGACGATCGCCTGCATCTGGTTGCGGTAGTTGCGCGCGAGCGTCCACTTGTTGGCCGAGAGCGCCTTCACCGTCTCGATGTCGTGGCCGGAGAGCGCCGCGTTTTCCGCGTCGATCAGCTCGGTGAGGCTGCTCATCACGATGCGCAGGTCTTCGATGCTGCGGCGGTGCCGGTCCGGCGCGGAACGGGTCTGGGGTGCGGTTTGCTTGCTCATGCGGCGCGGCCCTCCTGTGCCGCAAGCAGGGTGCGGGAGACGGCGTCGGCGATGCCGAGTCCGCCGCTCTTGGCCACCTGCTTGCCGTATTCGTCGATCATCAGCGACCGGTACATGGTTTCGGCGTTGCCGCCGCCGAATTCCGGATCGGCGGACAGGCCCTCGAACATGAACTGGAACATCTGGCTGAGGAACATTGCCTCGAAGTCCTGCGACACCTGGGCGACCTGCTCGCGGCTTGCGCCCTTGGACGCGCGCGCCCGCGCCGATGCGGCGGCGGTGGCGGCGGCGTCGCTTTGCGGCAGGGCGGCGGAGGCGAAAGCGTCGATCATCACATCACCTCGATGTCGGCGTTGAGCGCGCCCGCGGCCTTGATCGCCTGCAGGATGCCGATCATGTCGCGCGGGCCGACGCCCAGCGCATTGAGGCCGTCCACCAGCTCCTGCAGGGAGACGCCCTCGTTGACGATGGCGAGGCGCTTGTCCTTGTCCTCCTGCACCTGGATGTCGGTGCGCGGCACCGTGGTGGTGGTGCCGGTGGCGGAGAACGGCGCGGGCTGCGACACCTGCGGCGTCTCGGTGACGCGGATGGTGAGGTTGCCCTGGGCGATCGCCACTTCGCTGATGCGCACGTTGGCGCCGATCACGATGATGCCCGAACGCTCGTCGATGACCACGCGGGCCGGCTGGTCCGGCTCGACGCGCAGCTGCTCCACGTCGGTGATCAACTCGACGACGTTGCCGGAATAGTTGGGCGGCACCGACATCTGCACCGTGGTGGGGTCGAGCGCCCGCGCCGCGCGGGTGCCGGTGAAGGCGTTGATCGCCTGCGCGACGCGCCGCGCGGTGGTGAAGTCGGGGCTGCGCAGGGCGAGCTTGACGTCCTGCATCGCGTTCAGGGAGAAGGGGACCTCGCGCTCGACGATGGCGCCGTTGGCGATGCGCCCGGCGGTCGGCACGTTCTTCACCACGCTCTGGCCCGCGCCCGAAGCGGAAAATCCGCCGATCGCCACCTGGCCCTGGCTCACCGCATAGACCTCGCCGTCGGCGCCGACCAGCGGCGTCACCAGGAGGGTGCCGCCCTGCAGGCTCTTCGCCGTGCCCATGGCGGAGACGGAAACGTCGATGCGGCTGCCCTGGCGCGCGAACGGCGGCAGGGTGGCGGTGACCATCACCGCGGCGACATTGTCCGGGTCCACCTTGTTGTCGCGGGTGTTGACGCCGAGCCGCTCCAACATCGCGATCAGGCTTTCCTTGGTGAAGGTGATGTCGGTGAGGTCGTCGCCGGTGCCGTTCAGGCCGACCACCAGGCCGTAGCCGATCAGCACGTTGTCGCGCACGCCTTCTACGCTGGCGATGTCCTTGATGCGAGACGAGGCGAGCCCGTCCGCGGGCGCGGCGAGGCAGGCGGCGAACGCCAGGGCGGCGGCGCAGCGCCGGCTCGCGGAAAGAAGGCTGATGCTCTTGGTCCACACACCCATGACTCGAACCCGTTGTTGCACACGCGCCGGACGGTCCCGTTGAAGGGAAGAATCCGCGGTCTTTCATGCGAAACCCATGCCACGGGTAATACCGTTGAAAAACAATGATATTCTCAGAAAATGCGGGAGCCTGGGCGGGCTTTTCCGGCAATTCCCGCCACCTGCCGGGCAAGAACTGCCGCCCCGTCCGCGCCCACCGCGAGGTGGGCAAATATTGCCCATTTTTGCGGTCCGCCGATCCCGGTAAACTACGAGGGTCGGATTCCGTCCGGCGTGGAAGGGCTGCCGCGGGAAAGCGTCATGAAGGTCGGTTCTGCCGGATCAACCAGCTCCGTCTCGGGAACGCGCAAGAGCGACTCCCGGCGCAAGGCCGAGGGCGTCGGATTCGCCGACCTCCTGGACCAGGCGGTCGGCGGCGTGGAGGACGCCGGCGCGGTGGAGGGGCCGGTCTCTCTCTCCGGCGTCGAGGCGATCCTCGCCACCCAGGCGGTGGACCCGGACGGCGGCGCGCGGGCGCGGGCCCGCATGGCGCGCCGCGGCGAAGACATTCTCGACCGCCTCGATGCGGTGCGTCTCGGCCTACTCTCCGGTTCCGTGCCGAAGGAGGACCTGGCCGACCTCGCCCGCCTGGTGCGCGGCAAGCGCGAGGAGGGGATCGACCCTCGCCTCGGCGCGATTCTCGACGAAATCGAACTGCGCGCCGAGGTGGAGCTCGCCAAGCTTACCCGCGGCCTCGGTGCGGTGTGACGGCGCGCACGCCAGCCGCGACGATTTTCCCTTTCTTCCTTCGTGGTTGCACCGCCGTGCACAGAAATGTTGCTCAGACGGACGACCCTCCCTATATTGCGTCGCGCGTGGCTCCTGACGCGAGCCCGGTCCCCGTGTTTCGGGGAACGCCGGACTGATGAGGATGAGGCAGGTATGACCGTGATGTTGCCGCCGGATTATCGGCCGTCCGAGGACGAGGAATTCATGAACGAGCGGATGTCCGAGTACTTCCGCCGGAAGCTGCTCGATTGGCGGGCGGATCTTCTCCGGGAGTCCGAGGAAACCCTCGACCACCTGCGGGAAGGACCGGTCAACGAAGCGGACATCGCCGACCGCGCCTCGTCGGAAACCGACCGCGCGCTCGAGCTCCGCACCCGCGACCGCGCCCGCAAGCTGATCGCCAAGATCGACGAGGCGCTCTTGCGCGTCGAGGAAGGCACCTACGGCTACTGCCAGGAAACCAACGAGCCGATCGGCATCCGCCGGTTGGAGGCGCGGCCGATCGCCACCCTGTCGCTGGAGGCGCAGGAACGCCACGAGCGCCTGGAACGCACCCACCGCGACGAGTGATCCTCTTGCGCAGGGTCCCAGCATAAACGCCCCCGCCCAGTGATGGGCGGGGGCGTTTGCATGGTCCCGCAAGGGGAGAGAGGTTACTGCTTCTTCGCGCCGCCCTCGAGCAGGCCCTCGGCGATCTGCAGGTTGGTGTTGACCAGGGCTTCCACCTTTTCCGCCAGACGCTCCTTGGAGAGGTCGAAGGTGACCTTGGCGGTGTAGTCGGAAAGCCGGGTCAGGCTGGTGCGGATGTCCGCCGGCAGCTTGCAGTCGTCGCGCGCCACCAGGGTCTTGATCGCGGTCCACAGGTTGAGGTTCTCGTCCAGAGCCGCGGCGAGCGCCGTCTGGTCGTTCTTCTCCAGGGCCTGCGACAGGGCCACCGCGGCCTGCGTCAAGGCGAAGGCGTCCTCCTCGAACGTGGACATCGGTGCTTTTTCGGTCGTCATGGCATGTCTCCCAACTGATGCGCCCGCCGTTTTCCCAGGCGGGCCGATCACACGCCCGAACTCCCCCGCCGTTCGGGCGTTCAAGGAGACGGCGCAGACTACCTCACGCATTCACTCGAATTTCTTAAACCAGAATCGCTTCGGCGACGATGCAGTATCGTGCGGGGAAGGTTAAGGAAAAGAAAATACAGGCAAAAAAAGGGCCCGGCAGAGCCGGGCCCATGCGGCAGACGGGATAGCCGCGGAAAGGAGTCGTCAGAACGGCAGGATCACGTCGAGCAATTGCGAGCCGTAGCGCGGCGTCTGCACGTCGCTGATGGTGCCACGCCCGCCGTAGGCGACGCGCAGCTCCGCAATGTCGGAAGACGCGATGGTGTTGGTGGAACTGATGTCCTCGCGCCGGATCACGCCGGAAACCTGCAACTGCCGGAGCTCGTAGTTGACGCGCACCTCCTGGTTGCCCGCAATCACCAGGTTGCCGTTGGGCAGCACCTGCACCACCACCGCCGCCACCGAGATGCTGATCGTCTCGTTGCGGGCGATCGCGCCGGTGCCGGTGTGGTCGCGCGAGCTGGACACCCCGGCGAGACTGGTCGGATCCACCGTATTGGGCAGCACCTTGTTGATGCTGCTTTCGAGGCCGAGCAGGCTCGAGATGCCCATGCTGTCGCCGTCACCGCCGCGGTTCTGGCTGGTGGAGTTGGAGAGCGAGGCGCTGTCGGTGATCGCCACCGAGACGGTGAGGATGTCGCCCACCTTGGCGGCGCGCTGGTCCTTGAAGAAGGCGCGCGCGCCGGGCCGCCACAGCGAGTTGGCCATTGGCCGCGGGGTTTCCGGGTCGGGCATCGGCATCGTTACCGGGCGGTAGCCGTTCTTCTCCGTCGGATTGGTGATCGCGGAGAGCTTCGGCTCCTCGCCGATCTCCGAAAGCCGGGTGAGGGTGTTGCAGCCGGACAGCGCCAGCGCGATGAGCGGCAGCATGGCGATGCGGCGCAACGGATGGATGGATCTGCGGGTCATGTCGGACCTCCTCCCCTCAGCGCAGGGCGGTCTGGGTGGGGATCGTGTCCACCACCACCTGGTTGCCCTGAACCACCTTGGCCATCAGGGTGCGGTTGCTCTTCGGGTTGAGCACCCGGATGACGTCGCCCTGGCCGCCGGAATCCAGGGCCTTGCCCTTGGCGGTGAGATTCATCGACTTGAGCGCGTAGTAGATGATCACCGGGTCGCCGCGGTTGACCAGCACCGGCGTCTGCACCTGGGAGGCTTTCACCGGCATGCCTTCCTTGATGGTGCGGCGCGCCTGCTTGCCGACCAGGGCGCGGGGGTCGGCGATCGCGCCGCCCTGCAGCAGACCGGTGCGCACGTGGGCGACGGTGACGTCGGACGCCTGGATGATGTCGCCGCGGTTGACCGTGACGGCGAGCACCGGCATCGGCTCGGTGGCGTAGGCGCGGCCGCTCACCGGCACCTGGCGGGTGAACACCACGCGCCCGTCCGCCGCCGCGGTGATGTCCACCGAGGC